>JAEYLA010000144.1 GCA_023461495.1 Bacillota bacterium
GACGGCGCTAAGTGCACGCCCGCCTCAATAATAAGCTCATATACGCTTGCGATGATCTGCAGCGCCTCGGCGTCGATGCCCGCAACGATACGCCGCGTGTTTTCCAGGCGGTGCAGCTTGTCCCCCGGATTCATGCGCTCCGGCGAATAGCCGACCTTGAAATCCGGCCCGCATTTCATGCCGCTTTCACGCTCCAGAATGGGGATGCAGACGTCTTCCGTCACGCCCGGATATACGGTGGATTCATACACCACCACGGAGCCGCGCCGGAGCGCGCGCCCGACCAGTTCACTTGCGCGGATCACCGGGCAAAGGTCCGGCGTTTTGTCCGGATTGACCGGCGTAGGTACGGCAACGGTAAAAAATTTTGCGGCCTTCAAATCCGCTTCGTCCGATGTGAACCGGATTGAAGAGGATTTGACGGCATCATTGCCAAGCTCACGGGTGGGATCGATCCCCGCAAGATATTTTGTGATTTTTTGCGTGTTGGTATCAAAGCCGATGACAGAAAGTTTTTTCGAAAATGCGTTTGCCAAAGGCAGGCCGACATACCCAAGTCCGATAACGGCCAGTTTTTCTTTCCCACGAACTAACTGTGAAAGCAGTTCCTTCATAAATATTCCTCCATAGACATAACAAAACCACAATCCATCAGCAATTGCGGCTTGATATGCTAGAGTGGTATGCAATATATATCGGATAATTTCATATAAACATCATAACGGATTCGCGATTTTTCGTCATTGTAAAGTTTATGGCAATATTTCATAAAACATGGATTCATAAATCTGTAAACGGGAATGCCGCCATCGCCGCAAAGGTTTACAAACCGCCAAAAGCGTGGTATGATGCGCGCAGCAAAATAGACTTATGATGAGGATAACATTGATGAAAACCAGCGTCCGCGTCCGTAATGTTGTGATTGGCGAGGGAATTCCTAAAATCATTGTCCCCATTGTAGGGGATACGGAGTCCGCATTGCTTGAACAAGTGGCTTTGATCAAAGATTCGCCCGCGGACGCTGTGGAATGGCGTGCGGATTGGTTTTTAGTGCTCGCGGAAGAGACGTATCTGCTCCACGCACTATACGCATTGCGCGAAGCAATCGGCAACCTACCGCTGCTGTTTACCATCCGTACAAAAAGCGAGGGCGGGCAGTTTGAAGGGCCGATGGAAGCATACCGGAACAGCAACCTTCTTGCAGCAAAAAGTGGGCTTGTGGATATTATCGATGTGGAGTTTGGCACGGGGGAAGATGCGCTGATCCAGCACATCCGAGAACTCCAGAACTCCAGCGCAAAGGTGGTCGTTTCCAGCCATACGTTTACCCATACGCCGCCGCAGGAGGAGCTGCTGCACCGTTTGTGCCTGATGCAGAAGGCCGGTGCGGATATTGTAAAGATTGCCGTGATGCCCAATACCCCGCGCGATGTCATGATGCTCTTGTCCGCGTCCGAAGCGTTTACACAACAGCATGCCGGTACGCCGGTAATCTCCATTTCCATGGGCGCGCTTGGCGCAATCAGTCGCATCGCAGGGATGGTGTCCGGCACAGCGATGACGTTCGGTACGGTTGGCGCGCCTTCAGCGCCCGGCCAATTGCCCGCAAAAACGCTTGCGGAGCTGCTGCAGGTGCTGCATTTCTAAAATTAAGACCGCCGCGGCAATTTATTGATTGGGGGGGCAGTCATGCATTGCACACGCAAACTGTTTCGTACGCGCAATCCCTATGATGTGCCAGGAACCGATCCGCTGTTTGTGGAGGCCGTCCGGGAGAATATCCGCTTTCATACAGAAAACTGCCCGGGATACCGCGCCATCCTTGAACGGGAGGCGTTTGCGGTGGAGATGCTGCAAACGGCGGAGGATTTGTTCCGTATTCCGGTGCTGCCCACGCTGTTTTTAAAAGCATATCCCCTGTCTTCCATGGAGGAAAAGCGTTTTTTGATACGCGCCACCTCCTCCGGCACTTCGGGCATGAAAAGCCGCATGGGCATTGACTACACAAGCTTTTCTTACGGGCTCAGAATGATGCTTTCTGTTTTTTCATACCACCGCCTTCTGTCTCCGCTCCCCACCAACTATATCGTGCTCAACTATCAGCCGTCGCCCGCGATAGAAACGGGCGCTGTGAAGACGGCGCATGGCGCAACGTATTTTGCGCCGCCCGTGCAGCGCGAATATGCGCTTAAATACACGGGAGAGACATACGTGTCCAATTTGGAGGGGATTTCCCGCGCGCTGTGGCGCTATCAAAAGCAGGGGCTGCCGGTACGCTTTGTGGGGTTCCCGTATTTTATGCTGCTGCTGACGCAATCCCTCAAGGAAAACGGCATGCGCCTGCGGCTCAACAGGCATTCCCGCGTATTGCTGGGCGGCGGATTCAAGCAGCATGCCTCAAAGCGGGTGGAAAAGGAAGAGCTGTACGCGCGCATTGGCGAGACGCTGAGCATAAAGGAAGCGGCCTGCAAGGAATTTTTCAGCGCCGCGGAGCATCCTGTAGCCTATTGTGATTGTATGCGGCATCATTTCCATGTGCCGGTCTATAGCCGCGTCATCATCCGGAATACAAAGACGCTACAGCCCCTTGGCTATGATGCGCCGGGATTATTGAGCTTTGTCACGCCCATCATGCAGAGCGTGCCGTTTGTGAGCGTCATGACGGACGATATTGCCGTATTGCGGGAGGGAAAACGCTGCGGCTGCGGCATTACAGCGCCGTATTTCGAACTTCTCGGCAGAGCGAACGCACAAGGCATCCAGACCTGTGCGGCGGGCGCCGCGCAGGCGATCGGGGGCTAAAGATGAATCTGTTGTTTGGAGAAATCGTTGACCGGGAACAAAGCCTTGTGGCGCTCAAAGCGCTGCACACGACGGTTGCGGAGACGTTGAAGCGTGCGCAACCGCCAGGTGAGTTGGTCATCACGGCATGCGGCAGACTCAGGGAGGCGATCGACCCCGCACAATATCTTCCCATGCTGCTGCAGTCAGGGCTTTCCGAACGGGAGGCCTGGAAACAAATCGCAGAAGCGAGGGCCATGCTTGACCCCGCATATTTGAAGCAGCGCATGGCGCGCGAGTTTGGGCCTGCCTGTTTCGAGCCGGAGACCTACCTGCCGCATGACAAAACGGAGGCGGTGAACGAACGCTGGCAACCGCTGGGCGTTTTGCTGCACATCGCCGCGGGCAATATGGAGGCGCTGCCCGCGTTTACTGTGATCGAAGGCTTGCTCACGGGGAACATCAATATTTTAAAGCTGCCTGCGGGAGAGGACGGCCTCTCCGTCCTGCTGCTGCGGGAGTTGATCCGCCTTGCCCCGGAGCTTGCGGCGTATATTTATGTGTTTGATTATCCGTCCGAGGAGACGGAATTGATGATAAAGATGGCGGAAGCTGCGGATGCCACCATCGTTTGGGGATCGGACGCGGCGGTATCCGCTGTCCGGAAGCTTGCAAAACCGAACATGCGCCTGATCGAATGGGGGCACAAGCTGAGCTTTGCGTATGCGGCAACAGCCTGCACGGAAGAAGAACTATATGCACTGGCGCTGCATATCTGCAAAACCAACCAGTTGCTGTGCAGCTCCTGCCAGGGGATTTTTCTGGACACGGAGGATGAAGCCGAGGCACGGGAATTCGCAAAGCAGTTTGTTTTTGTGTTGGAACAGGCTGCAAAGGAAGAACCGCACATGCTCGATACGGCGATGCAGGCGCATCTGACGCTCAAATTACGCACCCAGGCGCTGTTGACCACGTTTGAAGGCGGCTGGGTGTATGAGGGAGTGGGCGCAAGCGTACGGTATTGTACGGATGAAGCGCTGACAACATCGTTGCAATTTCGCAACTGCTGGGTCAGGCGGCTGCCGCGCGAGCGGATCCTGGAGGCGCTGCTTCCCTACAGGGGATATTTGCAGACAGCGGGCCTGTTATGCGCAGAAAATGAACGGGAGGAAATATCGAACCTGCTTGCGCGCGCGGGCGTTACCCGTGTCACGCGCGCCGGACGGATGTCCGATGCCTATTGCGGCGCTGCGCACGACGGGGAATACGCATTGAGAAAATATATGAAGCGCGTATCTTTTGAATAATGGCTTCCTCCGCGCAAGGGCGGCTCTTTACGCATAGTATGGAGTAACCGCGGAGGATAACATCATGAGCTGGAAATCAAAGACGACCCCGCTGGATGGGATTACTCCCAACCAGATCAAGCTTTTGCACACCGTCCGCCGGTATTGGCTGGACTATGTGCTGTGGATGCGCGCATTGCTTTTTAGCATTGCGTTTTCTTTACCGGACAGGGAGGCTGTAACGCGGCGGCTTTATCGCAATCCGGAGGACTTTTTTTTGCTGTTTTCCGCACTCTATGGGGAACGCCCTGCGGGACAGCTGCGCGAGCTGATGAAAAAACAGACCGACTGTGCTTCCATGCTGATGGAAGCCGTCTGCAAGGAGGATGCGCAAACCCTCGCTGGCATCCGCAAGGAAGGGTACCAGAATGCCGAGCAGCTTTCCATTTTCCTGCAAAGCATCAACGAGAGCTGGACCGGCGCGCTGTGGCAGGCGCTGCTCGAAGAACAGCTCGAGATGACGGAAGAGGAAGCGGTATTTGTGCACTCGGGAAACAATGTGGAGGGAATTGCGCGTTTTGAAGGGCTGTTGGAGCTATCCAACACCATGGCGGATGAAATGGCGAACGGATTGATGCGCCAGTTCCGCTTATAACAAATTGAGAACAAAACGGTATGGCAGGTGCCATACCGTTTTGTTTAGGCCGCCGAGAAACCACGCCGGGTTTCTCGGCGGATTTTTCTCGTGCAGGGCTGACGCTGCAGCTCTGCACGCAAGGTGTGTGATCTGACGCACATGTCGTCAGATCACACGGATTTCAAGATCCTTTCTATGCTTCTTCCATGAGGCGGGACGGCGGAGCGTCCCGCCATGCGGCGCAGCCATATTCAATCATTCCCCCCATAGGGAAAGCGCGAGATCGCGCACTTTTTCGGTATTAGGCACAAAGTAGCTGCGCTTGTCGATCGTTTTGCAGCGCCCGGGGAGGGTCACAAAATTAATCTCGTCGAGATCGAGTTTGCTCAAGAGGTCGCCAAGCACCAGCATCTGCCCGATGCCGATATTGGTATGCACATATTGGTTGAGCGATGTCCAGAGTCTGGGCACGGCCTCCACAGCGCCCATCGCCTTGACGCGTGAGGCGAACGCGCGGATAAACGACTGCTGGCGCTTTACGCGCGCAAGATCACTGCCGCCGGTGATGCCGTGGCGCATGCGGACAAAACTCTGCGCTTTGTCGCCTTGTAATACGACGGTATCGCCCTTATCCCCAAAGCCCGGCATATCGTAGGGGAGCTTGATGGGCACGCCGTCCACCGCATCCGCAAACCTCGCAATGCCGTCCATATCGATGCTCGCATAGTACGTCAGGTGAAAATCGCCCTCTAGCCCGTCAAACAGCAGGTTTTCCAGGGAATAGATCAAGTTTTCATGCCCATGGCTTTTAGGTCCTCCGCCAAAGTTGAACGCGGAGTTGATTTTGTTGTATTGCGTGCTTTTTACCTTGCCCGCGTCGTTGAGCCGCCGCACCTTTACGCGCGTATCGCGCGGGATGCTAAGAATGGTACAGGAGGGCTCGTCCACATCAATGACGAGTATGGCAATGGTATCGCTCCGGTATCCGCGCCCTTTTTCTTCGCGCTCTTCGTTGCTGTCAATGCCCATGAGTACAATGTTAATCGTATCCGCTCCCAGCAGGCGGGAAGGGTTTGCCGCTTCTGCGGAGGTCAGGCCGACCTCTCCGATGGTTGCGGGCAGCGTCGCGGCGCCGGGTGTCTCCGCCGGGGAAAGAGGCGCTTGCGTACCGTGCGGCCCAGGCGTCTGGAATGCGGATATCGGATCGCGGATGGATGCGCGCAATTGTTCCACTGCGCCCGCGCTTATGAGCAGCAGCACTGCGGCGCTGATAAAAAAAAGAATACGGCGGCGTTTTAGCCGGTTCTTGTCCGTTTTCATGCAATCGTACCTCCAAGGGATAGTCGTTCCCTGCCGTTTTCTCTTCATGGCAAAGAACAAGACTAGTTTGTGTGGATTTCTTGAAAAACATGTTCCGCATACCAAGCCATGTACATGAATACACATAAAAAAAATGGTTTCATAAGCACTGTATACCAGGCTGTACAGGGAATGGACAGCGCCGTACAAGCGCGTTGTGCCGCAGCCTATCGTATATTTGGCGAAAAAATCAGAACGAACCTGGAGTACAGGAACAAAAAAACAGCAAAAAAGACCGCCGACCAGCCGCCTTGCCGTTATTTTGGCGTGGGAGGCGAATATTGAAAAGGCGTAAGGGGTTATGCATATGGAGGCGAACCGGGAGAACAATCGCGTTGTCATTTCTGGCTTTGTGCAGCAGGATCCAAGCTTTAGCCATTGCCTGTACGGGGAGGCGTTTTATACCTTCCCGCTGGCGGTGCCGCGCTTATCCGGGGCGGAGGACGTCCTGCCCGTCACCGCAGGGGAGCGCCTGCTGCCCGTGCTGCCTGAAGCCGGGCAGATGCTTGAGATTACCGGGCAGCTTCGCTCCTACAATATGCAGTGCGAGGGAACCAACCGCCTTGTGCTGACCGTGTTTGCAAGAAGCGTACTGGAAAAGCCGGAGGATGCGCCGTTTATCAATGAAATTGCTCTGACGGGGTATATTTGCAAGCCCCCTGTTTATCGAACCACGCCGTTTTCGCGGGAGATTGCGGATATTCTGCTTGCCGTCAACCGCCCATACCATAAATCCGACTACCTGCCCGTAATTGCATGGGGAAGAAACGCGCGGTATGTGAGCGCGCTCTGTGTGGGCGACAGGCTTTGCGTAACCGGGCGCGTACAGAGCCGCGCCTATCAGAAGGCCATGCCCGACGGCGCAATGATTACGCGGATCACCTATGAAGTCAGCGCGGCGACGGTGGAGTGCGAACAGGAGGAACCCTAGAGGACATATGGAAACGTGAAAAACAGCAGGCATCGTGCCTGCTGTTTTTCATGCTGTAAATTATTCTTCCACAGGTGGCAGCTGCGGTGCGCTTACCGCAATGGAGCCCCGGTCAAACCGCTTTAAAAACGTCATCCCTATAGCCCCAAGGAACATCACAATTGCAACGATGAACCAGACATGCGGGAAGCCCACAAGGGTAAGCGCCTTTCCCATGGCGCCGGGGCCTATTGCGGTCCCAAAGCCGTTGACCATAAACATGATGGAATTGACCCTGCCGATAAAGAGCTGCGGCGTCCGGTTGGCGACATAGCTGCTGGTGTTGATGGAAATGAGGATTTCCCCGACTGTCATCAGCACCATGGAAAGAAGAAAATGCAGGAAGCTTTGGGCGATGCCAAAGGCAAGAAAGGAGGCAAAGTAAAAGAAGCCTCCGATATAGACGGTTTTGAGCGGATGCAGCTTCTGCGTCATGCTGGTAAGGGAGGGTGTCAGCACGATGCAGGTAACGGCATTGACGCTCACGAGCGTGCTGAAAAGCCTTGCGCCATCCCTGGAGAACAGCTCCACCATCTGCAGCGGCAGCAGGAAATTCCACTGGACGTAGCAGAAATTGTACACTAAAAATCCCAGCGCAAACAGCAGCAGCACGGGATTTTGCAGCAGGAAGGAAAACACGGAATTCCCGGCGGGCTTCTGATCGAACGCCGCACCGTCCGTACAGCGCACCTCTTGAATGCCCGAGGAGCGCACAAAAAACAGGATCAGCGCGGTGGAAGCAAGCGTCGTAAACCCATCCAGGAAAAACAGCAGGTTGAGATTCTTATAAAACAGCAGCCCGCTGATGAGGGGCCCCACGGCAAACCCAAGGTTTACGCCGAGATACGTCAGCGAGAACGCACTTTTGAGCTGGTGCTGCGGGGTGACGCTTGTCACTACGCAATTGAACGCCGGATGGGCAATGGCATAAAGATCGGATGCCACCACCAGTAAAACCGCCATCGTCATATTTGCCTTGAGGAACCCGCAGACGAAGTAGACCAATGCTCCAAGCGTATTGAATATGACGATTGTCTTCTTGCCGCCGATCTTATCTGCAAGCCTGCCGCCTAAAATGACGAACGGCGCCTGGGTTAAGAGCGCGATGGTGGAAAACATCCCGGCGTCGGATTTGGAAAGGCCGATCTTCTGTACGAGAATCAGCGTCATCAACGGCACGATAAAGCTGCCGATCCGGCTGACGATGCAGGCAACAAACAGGGCGTACATGTCCCTGGGAAGGCCTTTATAGACCGAAAGATGTTCTTTGATATGCAAGCGGTTTTACGCTCCGATCCTATAAAATTGCGGATGCGGGGTACAAAAAAACTGTCCGAAAGCGGATTGCTGAACAGCTTCGCTTTCGGACAGCGTTTCCTTTGCGATAGGAATTCGCTTATTCCTCTACGCGGATGATGCTCTCCACGCATTGCGTTGTGTCCATATTTTCAATTTCCTTGAGCGCGTCCTGCACGCCCAATTCGTGCGCTTTATGGGTGACAAACGTGATCCAGGCTACCTGCGTGTCCCCGTTCTTTTGCGGCTCCGCCAGCTGCAGAACGGATTTGAGGGAGACGCCGTGGGTCGCAAACGCGCCCGCAATAGAGCTTAAAACGCCGGGTTTATCGAGCACGCGGGTGCGGATGCAATATACGCTTTCCCAATCCTTTACAAGGTGCGTATCGGCATCCATATCCGGGATGTTACGGAAGGAGTTGTAACGGTGTTTGTCCGTATGGTGGCAGGCGTAGATCATATCGCCGACGACTGCGGAGGCGGTGGGCATTTGCCCTGCACCCCGACCATAGAGCATAACGTCCCCTACGGCGTTGCCGGTGATGAATACGGCGTTGAAGGAACCGCGGATGGCCGCAAGCGGATGCGTCTTCGGCAGCATGGTGGGATGTACGCGCACTTCCACATGGTTGCCGGCCGCTTTTTTGCCGATCGCCAGAAGCTTGATTTCATAGCCGAGCTGGCGGGCGGTGTCAAAATCCGCCTTGGTCAGGTTGGTAATGCCCTCGCGGTGGATGACGTCGATGGGCATATGCGTATGGAAGCACAGCGAGGAAAGGATGGAGAGCTTGTAGGTTGCGTCGTAGCCTTCCACATCGGCAACGGGGTTGGCTTCCGCATAACCCAAAGACTGCGCTTCTTTTAATACCTCGTCAAACTCGCGCCCCTGCTCGCTCATGCTGGTGAGGATAAAGTTCGTGGTACCGTTGATAATCCCCATGACGCTTGAGATGTTGTTGCCCTGGAGGGAATCCGTGATGGTGCGCAGCAGCGGAATGCCGCCGCCGACGGTCGCTTCAATGTAGAGGCCTGCGCCGCTGTTTCTTGCGGCTTCCTCAAAGGCATACCAGTGCTTGCTGATAACCTCCTTGTTGGAGGTAACAACCGTTTTCCCGGCGTTGAGGGCGCTGAGGATAAATGTGCGGGCAGGCTCCACGCCACCCATGCATTCCACAACAATGGAAACGGAAGCGTCGTTGACGATTTCCTCCAGGGAAGTAGTGAACACCTCGCGCGGCGCAAGGGCAAGGTTAGGCTCATTGGTAAAATCCTTGATGAGGACATGCCTCACCTGAAAATCGATTTCTTCCCGGTGCAGGATATCCGAGTGATTTTCGGTGAGCAGCCTGTAGACGCCCGAACCGACGACGCCAAATCCCAATATTGCAACGTGGACCTGTTTCATAGTTGGTACCTCTCTTAAATGTTTTATCAATCCGCTTGCCGAAAATCCGGTCAGCGGTTCATTTCATAAATGATTGCCAATCCCTGCAGGGTGAGGATGGGGTTTAGCACATCAATACAATCGGATTCTGCGTTAATGAGTTCCCCCATGCCGCCGGTGCCGATTACTTTTGCATCCGCGCCAAGCTCCTGCTGCGCTTTTTTTACAAGGTATTCCACCAGGCCGACATAGCCGTAGAGAATACCCGATTGCAGGCAATGTTCCGTATTGGTGCCGATAACCCGCTTGGGTTTTGTAAACTCCACCTTGGGGAGCATGGCCGTGTTTTCAATGAGCGCCGTGGTGCTCACCTTAAATCCCGGGCAGATCATACCGCCCAAGAACCGCGGCCCTGCCATAACGTTAAATGTGGTCGCGGTGCCGAAATCCACTGTGATGCAGTTGCCGCCATAAAGCCTATTCGCGGCGACGGCGTTGCAGATACGGTCGGAGCCGAGCTTTTGCGGCGCATCGTATTCATAATATAAATCCGTGCGCAATCCCGCATGCACCTGCATGGGCGCAATGCCGGGGAAATAGATGTTGAACATATGGTCGATGGTGTAATTAAAAGAAGGCACAACGGACGAAACGATGATGCCGTTTACATCCGTTGTGGACAACCCAAGGTGCGCAAAAAAAGAGCTCATCTGCACGCCGTATTCATCCGCCGTACGCTTGCGGTCTACGGCGACACGCCAGGAGTGCAGCAGGTTTAATCCGTCAAACAGGGCAATTTTAATGTTGGTATTTCCAATATCGAGCGCAAGAAGCATACAATTCAGAATCTCACTTTACCAGTTTGTTGAGCGCAATCACGGTAGGGGTTGCGATTACGGCGGCAGCGATTGCCTCCGTGGTTCCCGCGATGATGCCCGCGCCGCCGATGATGGTAAGTACAGGCGTATAGTCAAGGCCGGAAAGCGAGTAAAACAGCAGCATCAGGCCGAGATAGAAGATGGTGTTGGTTAAAGAGCCTGCCACAGCCGCCGGTATGGCGCTGAGCCTTTTGGGAGTGCCGTCCCGGTTTAAAAGGCGATAAACCAAGTAGGTCGTAACCGGCACAAGCAGGCGTGGCACATAGCACATGAGTACGGCGAACAGGGGATTCTGCGCGAGCAGCGCGCCCGCAAGCATGCTGGGCGGCACCATGGAAAGCCCCAATACGCTCATCAGGCTGGCTGTCCCAAAAAAGAAGCCGAACAAAAAGCCCGCCTTAATCCCGAGCACCAGCGTTCCGACGATGGTGGGGATACACAGCACCGTGACGTTGATGAATCCCAAAGGGATCAACCCCCATGGCGTGAGGCCCAGGAAGAAGATCAACCCGATGAACAGCGCGTAGAGCACCAGCCTTTTTGTAGACATATGTTGCATTGTCGCATGATCCTCCCTTTGGAATACTTTTGTGCTATTATAACAGCTATGCCCAAAACGTACAATCAAGGCGCGTATATTTCAGGACTTCCGGAACGGGCTATTTTTAACAGAAGCGTCATTTACGGGTTATGTACTTCATGTTACAATAGAACAGAACGAATATACGGATGAGGCGAAGTGTTTTGGTGATATTGGGCATCGATCCGGGGTATGCCATTTTGGGCTACGGCGTGGTGGAAACACACGGTACGGCGCTTAAGCCGGTCGATTGCGGGGTCATTGAAACGCCGGCTGAAATGCCCTTTGCAGAACGTCTGGAACGGCTTTACCTTGGTACGCGCCAGCTTGTTGCAAGCTTCCGGCCCGATCAGGTCGCGTTTGAGGAACTGTTTTTTTACCGCAATGTGACGACGGCCATCCAGGTGGGCGCGGGGCGCGGGGTGGCGATACTCGCGGCCCAGCAGAGCGGCCTGCCGCTGTATGAATATACGCCCATGCAGATCAAGCTTGCGGTAACGGGCAACGGCCATGCGGACAAAAAGCAGGTGCAGCACATGGTGCGCGCGCTCCTTTGCCTGAAGGCAATCCCAAAGCCGGATGACGCGGCGGACGCGCTTGCGGTAGCCATCTGCCACGCCAACACCATGGGGCCCGCCGCGCAGGAGTTCCGTATTAAATAGAAAAAACGCCGGACAGGCTTTTTATGGGGAAGCCGGTTGAGGAGGAAGCATGTACGCACATATCCGGGGCGAAGTTGTAGACCTTTTTGCGGACCGCGCGGTGCTTGAAGCCGCGGGTGTGGGATATGAGCTGTTTTGCAGCGCCAAGACGCTTGGCATACTCCATACGGGGGATAAGGCAAGGCTGTATACGCATCTGCATCTGGCGGAAGATATCATGGCGCTCTATGGCTTTTCAGAAGAGGCGGAGCGCGCCATGTTCCGAAGGTTACTTGGCGTTACGCGCGTAGGCCCCAAGCTTGCGCTTTCCATATTATCGATCCTTACGCCGTCGGACGTTGCGGCAGCGATTGTGACGGACAACGCGGCGGCTTTTTCCCGCGTACCGGGGATGGGTAAGAAGACGGCGCAGCGCGTGCTGCTGGAATTAAAAGAAAAAGTCGGCGTGGAGGAAATGGCGGGCGCAGGCTTGCCGGAAACTGCCGCGCAGGGTTCCGACCTCCGGGCGGAGGCTGTTGCTGCACTGATGAGCCTGGGGTATGACGGCGCCTCCGCGTCCCGCGCGGTCGCCGCGGTGGATGCGACCGCCAGCATTGAAGAAATGATTACACAGGCGCTCAGAAGACTTGCGAAAAGCTGAAAAATACCGAAATAAAGAATAGCGGCGAATGCCGCCGGGGGGACAACAGTGGAAGACCGCCTGCTTTCCTCTTCGCTTCGCGAAGAGGATATGCAAACAGAATACAGCCTCAGGCCGCGGTTCTTAAATGAGTACATCGGCCAGGGGGAAGTCAAGGAGCACATGCGCATCTATATCCAGGCTGCGCGGGACAGGGGGGAGCCCCTGGACCATGCCCTCCTCTACGGGCCGCCGGGGCTTGGAAAGACGACGCTTGCCGCCATTATCGCAAACGAGATGGGCGGAAACCTTAGGGTGACTTCCGGCCCCGCGATTTCGCACGCGGGGGATTTGGCGGCGCTTTTGACGAACCTTGCCGCGGGAGACGTGCTCTTTATCGATGAAATCCATCGCCTCAACGCAACGGTCGAAGAGGTGCTTTACCCCGCGATGGAGGATTTTGCGCTTGATATTATCATCGGCAAGGGGCCGTCGGCAAGAAGTATAAGGCTGGATCTGCCGCACTTTACGCTTGTGGGGGCCACCACACGCATGGGCATGCTGACTTCGCCGCTGCGCGATCGCTTTGGCATCAAGGAGCAGCTCCAGCTCTACCGCAACGAGGATTTGTGCGACATCATTACGCGCAGCGCGCAGATACTCAATATCGATGTGGAAGAGGAAGGCGCTGTCGAAATCGCTTCGCGCGCGCGCGGCACACCGCGTATCGCAAACCGCCTCTTAAAGAGGGTGCGGGATTTTGCGCAAGTGCTTGGCGATGGTGTGATCACGCTCGCGATGGCGCAGCAGGGGCTCAATATGCTTGGCATTGACGAGATCGGCCTTGATCCTGTAGATCGGCGCATGCTCGATACGATGATCGATAAGTTTAACGGCAGGCCGGTTGGCCTGGACACCATCGCGGCGGCGACCGGAGAGGACGCCACAACCATTGAGGACGTTTACGAGCCATATTTGTTGCAGCTTGGGTTCCTTGCCCGCACACCGCGCGGACGCGTGGTGATGCCCGCGGCCTATGCGCATATGGGATACAAACTGCCGCCGAGTGATACCGGCGTGGGCTTGCAGGCCCGGATGGAATTATAAAACAAACTGCGGTTGCAATATGAAACGGAGGGTGTGTCTATGAACAAGAAGCGTGAGCTGGAGCAGCAGGTGACCAATCTGCAGGCGCAGGTGCAGGAGCTTACCAAGCAATTGGACGGATACCGCATGCAGGAGCGCGCGATTGTACAGGCGCTCACCGACGCGCAGGCAAGCGCCGCAAAACGCATATCCGAAGGGGAAGCGCAGGCAAATCGGATTACGGACGAAGCGAACGCTTACAAGACGCAGACACAGGCGCAGGCGGACATACTTGTGCAGGCGGCCACGTTAAAGGCCGGGGAGATCGTGGAGGCCGCACAGGCCGAGGCTTCCCGCAGGCTTGCGCAGACGGAGGCTTCCGTTCTGGATTTTGAAAGCAGGCTCCACGCGCTCAACGCCGCGCTTTTGGATACGGCACGCCAGGCACAGGCGCAGGCGGACGGCTTTTCCCGTACGATAGAAGCGCTTACGGACAACACGCCCGAAATTCTCGAAGAAGGCCGCGGCCTTTCCGCGTTGATCAAGACCCATGCGTCGGATCTGCCTGAGGATTATCATACGCCGCAGGAACTCATGCACGGCATCTACCAGCTGCAGGGCCGCGATCTGCCGTTTGTGGAACAGAGTGAACAGGCGGCGGAAGCACAGACAGAACAGCCCGTGGAGAGCGAAGCGCCGATGGAGGCCAAGGAGGCTATTACGGAGCCCGCCGATGATGAACCAGAAGAACGCATCTGGACGGTGGAGGAAGTGATGGCAAAAAGCACAATCTCTTCTTCCGCGCCTGAGACCATAGCGGATGAAGACGGGGATGTGGACCTTGACAGCCTGCTCGATGAAATCATACGCGAATGAGTCTTAGCTGCATTGCAGGGACGGTTCCAAGAAAGCCGTACCGTGTTTGCGGGCATTCCGTATACAGACTGGCGGCAAACAAATTCCGTGAGATGACCCGAAGCGATTTTGTCCCAACGGACGGTTTGGCAGGCGCTGCGTGCGGGAATGCTTGACGATATGCGCAACGGGTTAATAAAAAAGCATAACGCTGCAAGCCGTTTGGATCGCTTGGATTTTGGGCGTTTTGCGTATGTAACGGCGAGTTTTGCGAAAACCTATTGAGGAAGAGGAAAAGGTAAGGGGGAGCGACCAATGAGAAGGCCGGACAACAAAACGCTGATACTGACAGGCATCCTATTTTTGGTGATCATTCTGCTGACATGCCTGCTGCGGTTTGATATCCATCATCAGGACAAGCCCTCTGGCTATTGGACGCTGGGCGATATCGGCATCTATATT
>JAEYLA010000145.1 GCA_023461495.1 Bacillota bacterium
ACCGATGCAGTCGGCCAGAAGTGGGCATTGGGCCTTGACGATATCACGGCACTCTACAAGGCCGGTTATCTCCCCAAGAACACCCTGACCGCAACCGATGCTGAAACCGTCCAGATGATGGCGGACAATCAGGCCGCATTCCTCATCGACGGCAGTTGGAAAATCGGTTGGTTCCAGGAGAACGCGAATGCGGAAGACTTCACCGTAACCTATGTGCCCGGCGCAGGCGAGCGCAAGGCGACCGATATCATCGGCGGCCTCTCCATGGGCTATTACATCACCCGCAAGGCGTGGGAAGATCCCGCAAAGCGTCAGGCTGCTGTGGACTTTGTAACCGCCATGACCACGGATGAAGTGGTGAGCTCCTTCGGCGCCACCGCCATCACCGCGCTCAAGAACGGCACCGTTCCTCCCGCCGACGCCGATAACCTCATCAAGGACGCGCTGGCGATGACCAAGGGTTCCACCGGAATCTCCGGTGCGACGCAGGACGGCCTCAAGGCGGAAGCCCGCGCAGATCTCTTTGCCAACGTCAAAAACATTGTCGAAGGCAAGATCACCGCGGCGGACGCCATCACAAGCGCGCTGTCTAAGTAACCTTTCCCACAAGGGAACCATGAAAAGCGGGGCTGTCCGGGGCACTCCCGGGCAGCCTTTCTCTAGAGGCTGTTTGAACGCGCAAAAATCCGGATAGTTTGTGCTTTCAAACACATCCTAAGCAGCCGGAGAGGATGATCCAACATGAACACTACCTCGACCATATTCAAGAAAAAAAGCCCGCTGATTTTTTTCCTGCTCCCCGCGTTCGCATTCCTGGCGCTGTACCTGTTCTACCCGTTTGTGATGAACATTGCGAACAGCTTTTCCAAGATTTCCGGCCTCGGCACAGCCGCCGAAGGGCTCAACGATCCCTGGCACCTCAACTACACAAAACTCTTCTCCGATCCGCTGATGGGAACCGCCATTAAGAACAGCCTTTTGCTGATGGTATGCACCATCGTGTTCCAGGTGGGCGTCGCGCTCCTGCTCGCCCTTCTTGTTGACAACATCCGGCGCGGGCACGAATTTTTCCGCACGGTATACTTTTTCCCCATCGTCATCAGCGCAACGGCGCTGGGGCTTTTATTTAACCTCATATTTCTTTATAACGGCGGCATGCTCAACCAGCTGTTTGAAAAAGTATTCGGTGCAGCCGAATATATCGACTGGAAGGATGAAAACCACTTTCTCTTCACCATGTTCTCCCCTGTCATGTGGCAGTATGTGGGGTTCTATTTCGTCATCATCATTACAGGCTTAAACAATATTTCACCCGAAATTTACGAGGCGGCAAACCTGGACGGCGCAGGCGGATGGAAGCGTGTACGCTATGTGACACTGCCTCTTCTGCACAACGTGCTCGTTACCTGCCTTGTGCTCGCCATCACAGGCGCACTCAAAACCTTCGACCTCCCCTGGGTCATGATGGGATCCGGCATTCCCATGGACAGATCGTGGCTGACCGGCACGTATATGTATAACCAGACCTTCCTGCGCAACGATGTCGACTACGGCTCCACCATCGCCATCGTCATCGTGGTGCTGGGCGTGGCGATTTCCAAGCTCGCCAACACAGTATTCAAGGAAAAGGATTATTAAACATGGAACAGCCAGCAATCATGAAGCCACAAGCAAAGAAGCGCCGCTTTCCATGGTCCAAAACGCTCACATACGTTCCGTTGAGCGTCTGGGCGCTTACCACGATATACCCCTTCTTCTGGGTCATCATCAACTCGTTCCGCGTGAAGGGCCAGATCCGTTCGGACAGCTTTTCCATCCCCTGGCCATGGCTGCCCTCCTTCACACTGGACAATTACCGCACCACGTTTGAGCGCGCGGATATGGTGACGGCCTACCGCAACAGCCTGCTGCTTTCCATCACCGTCACAGTGGTGGTGGTTCTTCTTGCGGGGCTTGCCGCCTACGGCATGGTGCGCTATGAATTTAAGGGGAAGAAGCTGTTGCATTCGCTCATCATCGCCAGCATGATGTTTCCCGTGTTTTCCACCATCATCCCCGTATTCCGCATGGAAGCCGCCTGGGGCATTGCAGGGACGACCAAACCCTTTCTTTCCCTGCTTGCAACAGCCCTGCCGCAGATTGCCGGAAACCTGTCGTTTGCAACGGTGGTGCTGATGGGCTTTATACGCTCGCTTCCGGTGGATATGGAGGAAGCGGCGTATTTAGACGGCTGCAACGTGTTCCAGATTTATTTTAAGATCATCATGCCGGTTGCACGCCCCTCGTTTGCGACGGTCGCCATCTTCTCCTTCCTGTGGTCGTACAACGATCTGTTTACGCAGATGTTCTTTCTGGGCCTGCCCAAGGAAAAAACCATCACGCTGCTGCTCAATGAAATCAGCTCCCAGGCGGGCGTCAACTACGGCTTTATGGCCGCCGCAGTCGTCGTTGTCGTCATTCCCGTGGTGATCGTCTATATCCTGCTGCAAAAGAACATCATCAAGGGGCTGACCGCGGGGGCAATCAAGGGATAGGACTGCAGGGGCTTTTGCCCGCGGCATCCCAAACCAACAAATCATAATCTGTGGGCCGGCGAGGGCGTCGGCCCTTTTTTCAAGGAAAAAACAATCCAATATGTTACAATGGGACAGGAGGTGTGTACGGCATGTGGAAGGTTGTTCTGATTGACGACGAAGAAATCATCGTCGAAGGACTCAGGCGTATTGTTCCCTGGGAACAGCACGGTTGCGAGGTCGCTGCCGCCGCCCACAACGCCGCCGAGGGTGAGCGCGCCATCCGCGCGCACACGCCGCATATCGTTGTGACCGATATCAAAATGCCGGACACGGACGGCCTGACCATGCTTGCGGGGCTTCGGAGCGAATTCCCGGATATGCAGGTGATCGTGCTTTCCGGCCACAGTGATTTTGCCTACGCCCAGCAGGCAATCAAGCTTGGCGTACGCCGATTTTTATTAAAGCCCTCCAAGATGGAGGAGATTGAAGAAGCGCTGCTCTGTGCAGTATCGCATCTCACGGGAAAAGCAACGGACGGTTCCATGGAAGCGGAACCGCCCGAGGAGCAGGCTTCGGGGGCCGGCAGCTATGTGGTGCGGCAGGCCATCGCCTATATGGAGGCACATTACGCCGAGCGGCTCACCCTGCAGACGGTTGCGGAGCACTGCTATGTATCCCAGTGGCATCTTTCAAAGCTTCTGAACAAGCATGCGGAGCAATCGTTTTATGACCTTCTCAACACCGTGCGCATTAACCGCGCAAAGGAAATGCTGCGTGACCCCAGCCTGAAGATCAGCGAAATCTGTGAGAGGACGGGATATGCGGATACGGCGCATTTTGCCCGCGTATTCAAGCGCATTGCAGGCATGAGCGCCAACGAATACCGCAACACCGTCTGCCTGTGGAAAACACGCCCGACAGGCAATTAGCCGGCCACGGCAAAAACCGACAAGCAGAAGCAATTAATCGCAGCCTGAGCACTTTTTCAGAGTGCGGGCTGCGATTTATACTTTGTGTAGATAAGGTAAAATACGTTGCACAATGCCGGAGGAGAGTATGCAATACGGTCATTTTGATACGGATGCAAGAGAATATGTGATCGACCGGGTGGACCTACCCGTTTCCTGGACAAACTACATCGGCACAAAGGACATGTGCGGGGTGTTCAATCACACAGCAGGCGGATACCTCTTTTACAAATCCCCGGAATACCACCGCATCACCCGTTTCCGTCCCAACGGCGTGCCGATGGACGGCCCCGGCCACTATGTGTACCTGCGGGACGATGAAACGGGAGAATACTGGAGTATTTCCTGGCAGCCGACTGGAAAGCCGCTCGACACGGCGCAGTATTCCTGCCGTCACGGGCTCTCCTACACCGTTTATACGTGTGAATACAACGGCATCCGCGCAACGCAGAAACTCTCCGTCGCTATGGACGACCCCGTGGAACTCTGGGACATCTCCCTTACAAACCGCAGCGGCAGAACGCGCAACATCAGCGTGTTTTCCTATTGTGAATTCTCGTTCCACCACATCGCCATGGACAACCAGAATTTCCAGATGAGCCTGTATGCGGCGGGTTCCCGCTATGAAAACGGCGTAATTGAGCACGACCTCTACTACGAGGAAAACGGCTGCCAGTTCTTTACCGCAAGCTTTACGCCGGATAGCTTTGACTGCCTTAGGGACAGCTTCATCGGCCCCTATCATACGGAACGAAATCCGGTTGCGGTGGAGCGCGGAGAATGCTCCAACAGCTTTGAAAAAGGCGGCAACCACTGCGGCGCGCTGCACAAGCGGTTTGTGCTTGAAGCGGATGGTACCGAGCGATTTTTCTTCCTGCTCGGCGAAGGCAGGGTGGAAGACGGCGCAGCAATGCGCGCGCACTACAGCAGCCCGGAGGCCGTTGATTTGCAGGAAGAGAAACTCGCCGCGTTCTGGGAAGAAAAGCTTTCCCGGCTGCAGATCGAAACGCCCAATGCGGGCATGAATGAACTTATCAACATCTGGACGCTGTACCAGAGCGAAATCAACGTATTGTTCTCCCGCTTCTCCTCCTTTATTGAGGTGGGCGGCCGCACGGGCCTAGGGTACCGCGATACCGCGCAGGACGCCATGACCATCCCGCACGCGGAACCGGAAGCCTGCAAAGTGCGCATTTTCCAGCTGATGCGGGCGCTGACCTCGCATGGCTATGGCCTGCACCTGTTTGAACCAAGGTGGTTTGAGCCGGAGGAGGAAAAACCCTTCAAATCCCCCACCGTCGTCCCCACGCCGGGAAAATCGAGCTATGTGCATGGATTGAAGGACGCCTGCTCCGATGATGCGCTGTGGCTTGTCGGCGCGGTGGTCAATTATGTGAAGGAAACCGGGGACTTTGATCTCTTGTCCGTCACGCTTCCATATGCAGATGAAGGGACGGATACGATTTACGCCCACCTCAAGCGCATCCTCCTGTTCACCGCCCGGGAAACCGGCCCCAATGGCATTGCAAAGGGCCTGCGGGCGGACTGGAACGATTGCCTGAACCTTGGCGGCGGGGAAAGCGCGATGGTCAGCTTTTTGCATTACTGGGCGCTCAACCAGTTTGTAGCGCTCGCCAAGCACCTCAAGCACGATGAGGACGCGTTCTACTTTTCCGCTATGGCAAAGGACGTCCGCCGCCGCTGTGAGGAAGTGCTCTGGGACGGCGCGTGGTACATCCGCGGCATTACGGCGGACGGCCGCAAAATCGGCACCTCCAGGGACATTGAAGGCAAGGTGCACCTGGAGAGCAACGCCTGGGCAGTGCTTTCAGGCGCGGCTTCGCCTGCGCGCGCAAAGGCCTGCATGGACGCCGTGCGGGAGCATCTCTTTACGGAATATGGCCTGATGCTCAACGCCCCGCCCTACACGAAGCCCGACGAAGGTATCGGTTTTGTCACCCGCGTATATCCGGGCGTCAAGGAAAACGGCGCGATCTTCTCCCACCCCAACCCATGGGCATGGGCCGCTGAATGCGCTTTAGGCCGAGGGGACGCCGCCATGACGTACTATGACGCACTCTCCCCCTACAATCAGAACGATCACATCGAAATCCGGCAGGCCGAACCCTATACCTACTGTCAGTTCGTCATGGGGCGCGCGCACACGGCATTTGGCCGGGCTCGGCATCCGTTCATGACGGGCAGCGCGGGCTGGGCGTACTTCAGCGCCACGCAGTATATGCTGGGTGTCCGCCCCGGATTTGACGGGCTCGTTATTGACCCGTGCATCCCGAAGGATTGGGAAGGCTTTTCTATCACGCGCGTCTACCGGGGCGGCACTTACCGCATCCGTGTCAACAACCCGCATGGGGTGGAGAAAGGCGTGGCATCCATCCTGTTTAACGGGCGGCAGGTAGAAAGCATCCCGCTGCTCAAGCGCGGCGAAGCGTGTGACATCGTTGTGGAAATGGGGTAAGGATATGATCAAATTTGGAACGGGCGGCTGGCGCGCCATCATCGCCGATGAATTTACGAAAGCCAACTTGCAGCTTCTCATCAGTGGCCTGTGCCGCATGATGCAGGATGAGGAGAAAGCGGGGCAGGGCGTCTGCATCGGCTACGACCGGCGCTTTTTATCCCGGGAAGCCGCCATATGGGCTGCGGAGGTGTTTGCGGGCAACGGCATCCTGTGCAGGGTGCTCGACCGCGAGGCCCCTACCCCGCTCATCATGTATACCGTCAAGCTCTACGGGCTTGAGTACGGCCTTGCAATCACCGCAAGCCATAACCCCGCCATTTACAACGGCGTCAAGCTATTTACCGCCGGAGGACGCGATGCGGAAGAAAGCGTTACCCGCAAGCTTGAAGGCTATATCGAGGGCGTCACAACCGTCAAAGCCCTTCCCTTCCAGCAAGGCCGCGCGGCCGGATTGATTGAAGAAATCAACCCGCAGAACGCGTACATCGACAGCATCCTTTCCCTTGTGGATGTGGACGCCATCAAGTCGGCACGCCTGAAAATCGCGTTTGACCCGATGTTCGGCGTGAGCCAGACGAGCCTTCGCACCATATTGCTCACCGCACGCTGTGAAGTGTATGCCATCCATGAGCGGCACGATACGCTCTTTGGCGGCAGGCTCCCCGCCCCCAATGTGGATACGCTCAATTCACTGAGCAACTTCGTGGTGGAAAACAATTGCGATATTGGCATCGCCACCGACGGGGACGCGGATCGCATAGGCGTGATTGACGACAGGGGCGAATTTGTACACCCCAACCGTCTTCTTGTGTTATTATATTACTACCTCATGCAATACCGCGGCTGGCGCGGCCCCGTGGTACGCAACAATTCTACCACCCATCTTCTGGACAAGGTCGCCCAGGGCTATGGTGAGGTCTGCTATGAGGTGCCGGTAGGATTTAAACACATTTCCTCCAAGATGGAGGAGGTGGGCGCGATCATCGGGGGCGAATCCTCCGGCGGGCTTACCGTAAAGGGGCATATCCGCGGCAAGGACGGCATCTATGCCGCGGCCCTGCTTGCGGAGATGATGGCAAAAACGGGCAAGCGGCTTTCCGAGCTTTACCGGGAAGTCACGGACCGGTTTGGAAGCGTTTATTCCGCGGAAGCCGAGCTTATTCTAACGCCCGCACGCAAGGACGCGTTGAGCCACAGGCTGCTCGAAGAAAAGGAGCTGCCGCGCTTCCCGTTTGAAATTCAGAAGGTATCATACCTGGATGGCTGCAAGGTATATTTTGCAAACGGCGGCTGGGCTGTCGCGCGTTTTTCGGGTACGGAACCTCTGCTGCGCCTGTGCAGCGAAATGCCCACAGAGCAGGACGCCCAAGCCTGCATAAGTTTGTTCCAAAGTCTTCTTGAGGGGGTTGCCGCATAATGAACATCATCGGAATGCCGGATTACGCCGGTATGTCCAGACAGGCCGCAAACATCATCTCCGCGCAGGTAATTCTAAAGCCGGACAGCGTTCTTGGCCTTGCAACAGGCTCTTCGCCGATTGGCGTATACCAGCAGCTTGTGAAATGGTATCAGAAGGGCGATATCGATTTTTCTCAGGTAAGTACCGTCAATCTCGACGAATACTGCGGCCTTGCGCCCGAACATGCGCAGAGCTACGCGTATTTTATGTGGAAGCACCTGTTCTCCCACATCAACATCCAAAAAGAAAACGTCCATCTGCCCAACGGCCTCATAGCGGATGCGGAACAGGAATGCGCGCGCTACGACGCGCTGCTTGAAGCGTTCGGCGCGATCGACCTGCAGCTATTAGGCATCGGCCACAACGGCCATATCGGCTTTAACGAGCCGGGACAGGCTTTTGTGATGAAAACGCACCGCGTAAAGCTGACCGAGAGCACCTTGCAGGCAAATTCCCGCCTGTTCACAAGCATTGAGGAAATGCCCCATTACGCCTACAGCATGGGCATCAAGGCCATCCTGCAGGCGCGGCGCGTTCTCGTCATCGTTTCGGGTGCAGATAAGGCGGACATTGTAAAAGAAGCCTTTACGGGCGACGTTTCCCCCGCCGTGCCCGCCTCCATATTGCAGCTGCATCCCGCCGTTACGCTGGTGGGCGATGAAGCGGCATTATCCAAGTTGTAAAAACCATCCGCCCTTATAAAATGCCCGTGTTCTACTATGAACCCGGGCATTTTCATTGCGTGTTTCCTAAGCACGCCTATCTTAGGCGCTTTCATTAGCCCGCGCGGCGGTAAGGAAGCTTAAAGCAGGTTAGAATGTCATCTGCCTATACCGGCTTTAGACGGTATTGGAAGGACAGTTCTGGCTGCTCATCATTTTTTATGCGGTGTGCAATATGGACTAACTCGGTTCTTTGCCTTTTTTGTTCACGTACATTTTTTCATCAATATGCTTATAGAATTGCTCATGGGTCTGCCCGCCGTGGATGTCCCAAATGTCATATCCCATACTCAGCTGCAGTTCAAACGGGAACACGCTGACGACGTTGAATTGCTTAATGTTCTCACGAATCCTTTGGGCTGCATTTTCAAGGCTCTCCACGCTGTCCACGTCGATCAGAACAAAAAATTCATCACCACCGACCCGTGCTATAAAATCGCCTTTGCGCAAACTGTTCTTCAAAATAGCCCCGGCTTTTTCAAGCACCTTATCTCCCATGTCATGGCCGTAAACATCGTTAATATGCTTGAAGCGGTCAATATCGACCATTATCCCCCCCACATTCTTTTTCCTTTTGGATAAGTTCCTAAGCGCAAAGTCAAATTGCCTCCGGTTTCCCACCCCGGTAAGATGATCCATATACGCATGGGAGCTTTGTAAATTCAAATATGTTATAAAAAGCGAGAACGCAAGAGCTATCCATAAAACGCTGATTCCATAGAACACAACTTGCAAAATTCCTGCAATAACAGGCGGTAACGCGACCAGGAGAAGATATCTGTATTCATGCTTGGAAACGGATTCGCGGTGAACCAACGCATGTATCAGATAAAAAGCAATGTAGCTGTAACAAACGGCAGGCATCACCCAAAAATCGGGGCCACGATGATAGATATTTTCGGCGTCAATGTAAAATGTATGCCCACCCGCTAAACTGACCGCCGAAAAAATGGCATTCAGCAAAAAGGGCAGCATGATAACAACGGGAAACACCCTGCAACTGCCCTTTCCGTGTTTTCTAATAAAAGAATCCAGATACAGCACCCATAATGCTTCAGGAAGCGGGTTTAAAATATAAAATACGCAGACTATGGCGGGAAGCAGAACCTTCGCTGTTGCAGAAGCATGGCCGGTAAAAATATTCAGCAGCATTTCGAGCAGGAGCAGTGCGATATTGGAGAGAATCAGCATTCGAAAAATGCGTTGTGAAGGCGCCTGATACAAATCATGACGGCCCATATGCAAATAGATGACCAATACAAAAGCCAGACCTATTGCGGAAGTCTGAACATAATAGATCAAAGGCAATGCTTTCTCCCCTTTCGTTGCATCGCGTCAGCCATTTCGTTTCCATGTATGATTGATTATACTTCAATAGCCGCTGATAAGGAAACAACAACCTAACAATGAAGACATGCTTTGGGGTTGAGTATCCCTCATGCTTTTCACCTTCCCGCTCGGCGGTCAGCGCCGGGAATTGAAAGGTTCCTGCAGGGATTCTTCTTTCTCCCGTTCAAAAGCCAGAAATGTCTGCGTTGTTTTCCTTTACAGGTTTCATACGCAAACGCCGGATAACAGCAGCGGCCATACCCGTTTTGATATGGCCGCTGTTTATCTTCGCTTCATCGAGCCGAAGCATCTTACGCAAACTCCCGTTCAAGCGCCGCGTACATGACGTCCGTCGGCGCATCTTCACCCGTCCATAGCTTGAAGCCGATCGCCCCTTGCTCTACCAGCATGGAAAGCCCGTCGTATGTCACAGCGCCTTGCAGCCGCGCCTTTTGTAAAAACGGCGTATCCGCGGGGTTGGGGATGATGTCCTGCACGATTATGTCCGGCGTGATGTCTTCATAGCGGATATCGGGTGCGTTCGGGTCCGGGTAAAGGCCAATGGAGGTGGCATTGATGAGGATATCGCACTTAGGGATGCGAAGCCCCGGCTCCCACAGCGCCGCTTCCGCCTTGCAGCTACTATTCTGATTGACGGCAGCTGCAATCGCTTCCGCTTTGGACAATGTGCGGTTAAAAAGAAGGATCCGGGCGCAGCCCGCAAGCGCGCACTCCACACAGATTGCACGGGAAGCGCCGCCCGCGCCCAGCACCACGGCGGTTTTTCCAGCGAGACTTATCCCCTTTTTCCGCATCCCCTCCACAAAACCCGCGCCGTCCGTATTGTCGCCGTACAGCACACCGTCCCGGTTGACGACGGTGTTGATAGCCCCGATCAGCTTTGCCTTTCCGCTGAGTTCGTCAACATATTGCATCGCCTCCACCTTATGCGGCACGGTCAGGTTGATGCCGTAAAAGTGCATGGAGCGCATTCCTTCAAACGAGGCTTTGAGCCCCGCGGGTTCCACTAGGAAATTGACATACCGCCAGTTGAGGCCTTTCGCCGCAAACGCCGCCTCCTGCATGACGACGGTCGGATTTTCATCGATGGGGCTGCCGAATACGCCGGTAAGCTTTACGCGGTAATGTTTCGCCATATCGTCTTCCTCCTGCCGTTTCTAAAAGATGTGCTTTTCACCATTGTATCATTCAACGGCCTTTGCCTTCAACGCAAAGCGGGCGGCACAGTATGCCGCCCGCTTCTTTTGCTGCCTGATTTTTATGCGTTTTGCGTACGCGCGATACTTGTATTGTCCTTTGTCCGGTCGGTAAGACCCTGCACCGGGTTGGAGGAAACTTCCGCGCGGTAGTCCGTATTGTACTGCTGCTGGTGTCGGGCAATGACTACATGGCTTGCAACCGCGCCAAGATCGTGGTTGACGCGGTTCTGGTAGGAAAAGAAATCATGCGAGGACGGCAGTTTTGTGACGTCCGCATACTCTTCCCGGTTGGCGGTGAGGAGTATCTGGCTTCCGAGCACCTGACGCACATAGTCCCGTGTATCGTGAAGCTGCAACAGCTTCGGGAAATCGCCGCCGGGAATGACCGCCTGCCAATACTTGTTCTCGTACTTTTTCAGCAGCGCCACGGCCTGATGCAGCTGCGCGATTTCCTGTGTGAGATGCATTTCCCAGATGGATTTCACATTCGGGTCCAGCTCATCCTGATAGAAGGAGTAATAGAGATAACATTCCATGTATTCGTGCAGGAGCAGGCTCTCAAGCCATGTGGCGTTGGGATCAAGCAGGGAACCGTAATGGCTGACATGCTGCTCCTCAATCTGGGCGATTTCCAGGTACAGCTTGCGCCCGAGGTCGTTTTGATAGGTGTTGCCGACGTTCATATAAAAGTTCATCGTCTGCTGCTCGCCCGCCGTAATGA
>JAEYLA010000146.1 GCA_023461495.1 Bacillota bacterium
CGTCCCCTGTGCGCCCGTGCGCATGGGACATACAGGCACTGCACCTGCCGTGAAACAGCAGCTCATGCGACGTTACCGTAAACCCCGCCGCATGGAGCAGCGCTTCATCCATCAGCCTGACCGCATGCTGCGGGATACACGCCCCTGCGTCATAAATTTGCCCGCAATCCGAGCAGATCATGTGACAATGCTCGTCCGCGTTGCAATCATACCGATCCGCCTCTCCGGAAAAAGAGAGCCGCCTGATCTGGCCCGCTGCCGCCATTTCACTGAGGTTGCGGTAGACCGTACCCAGGCTGATTCTGGGGTACGCCCTGCGGGCCCATTCATATACTTCCGAGGCGGTGGGGTGGTCGAGCTGATGCAGCGCGTCTTCAATCAGCTTCTTTTGTGCGCTGAAGCGTTTGTTCAACGGGCCGCCTCCTTATCAGTAATGATTCCTGTTATTATAATAAACAGATTCCCAAATACGAACCGCTTGGATGTTCTTTTTGAAAAGGAATCTGTTGCCAGCCGCTAACAAACAAGAAAGAGGCCGCGAGGCCTCTTTCAGGCCGCCGATAAACCCGAATGGGTTTATCGGCGGGATTTTCTCATGAAGGCCTGACGTAGCAGGGCTTTATGCAATGAGTCCAAGCTGACGTACATGTCGTCAGCTTGGACAAATTTTACTGTATCTTCTAAGCTTTTTCGCTTCGTCGGGACGGCGGAGCATCCCGACATGCAACTACAGCTTCAGCTCCTGCATAGAAAAATTAGCACGAAAGGTTTTTGGGCAGGCTGCGAAGAGGCCTCTCGGCCTCTTTGCAGCTTATCCAAAATATTTATTTCTTCAATAACTCCAGCACCGTATCCGTGAATGCCTGCGGGGCATCCAGAAACGGGGTATGTCCGGCATCGGGAATCAGCCGCATCTGTTTGTCCGGCGCTTCCACCGTTTCATAATAGTCCTCTACCAGTACAGCAGGGGTGATCCAATCCTGTTCGCCGGAAATGTAATAGACCGGCACTTCATATGCGCCCAAACGGTTTGCATCAAACCCGATGCAGTCTGCAAGCAGTGCCTGCTGCAATCTGAGGAAATTTTTCATAGAGCTGCCCAAAGTCAAAAACCACCGCATATCCGTCAGCGACATATCCGGCGACGTCAGGCCCAGCCAAATCGTCTGCAGCATGGATAGTTCCCCGGTATAGTGAAAATAGGACGCGCCGGCGTGGCGGATATCCATGGTCAGCAAAAACTTTTCAGGGATGTCCTTCGTATTTGTCTGTCGGCGCAGCAATGCGGAAATTTCTTGTGCCGTCTCTTCGTCTCCACTGCTCCGCGCACGGCGGATGCCCTCCTCCGCCGCAAATGCGTCGCCCTCCATATTGTTGACGCACTGCCCCACGCCGATATAGGCTTCTACTTTTTCCGGGTGCTCTTTTACATACGTGCTGCCCAGCACCGTTCCCCAGGAATGGCCAAGCACGACGACCTTCTCCTGCCCAAAGCGTTCGCGTACATAGTCGATGATCGCATCGGTATCCGCAAGTATCGCCTCGGTAGAAAGCGCTGCGCCCTCCTCCCGGTTTTCATAATAGGTTCTGCCCGAACCGCGCTGGTCAAAGTTCACGATGGTATAGTTCTGTTCCAGCGTGCGCTGATAATAGGAAGAAAGAAATGTTGTAGGGCTGCCCGGCCCGCCGTGCAGCACCACAATAACGGGATTGGCTTGATCCTCCCCGCGAATCTGTAAAAACTGGCGGATGCCGTTTAGCGTAACAAACCCGCTTTCCTGTATGCCGTTTGAGGATGTAATCTTCACCTGTGCCGCCCGGTATGTGCGGATTGCAACGACAGTCAGCGCAAACAGCACAATCAGTGCACCGAGTAGGCTGCCGATCCACTTGATCGCTGTCCCTATCCTTTTCCCCAAGGAAGAACGCGCTTTTCCCATAACAGAATACCATCCTTGCTAGATTGCAGCCGAACGGGCCGCCAAAAGTTTCGTACATACAATATAACACAAAAACGTGTGCATCTTGTAAAAGAGCAGCAAAAAGGCCGCCATATCAGGCGGCCTCGCATTCATTTCAAGTTAAATTTCGTAAGTCATCATTTCCTGCACAACCTCCGCCGCAGGAAAGAACTCCTGCGCCTCCTGCTGCACCAGGTCTTCAATAATTCCGCCGCCGCCCCACAGATGGGTACAGAGCAAGCGTCCAACGCCGGCCTTCTTTGCAATCTGCCCGGCTTCCCGCGCAGTCAAGTGCGGCACAAACTCCGTCGTCTTTTCCCTTGCAAGCAGTCCCGTATCCGCAAGCAGCACCGTCGCGTTCCGGCACAGGGGCACAAGCTTTTCATTGTAGCAGGTATCCCCGGTATACACGAGGCGCTTGAGCGGCACATCCTCGCCATAGGCGGGCGGCCTTGGCGGCTCCTCCTCCAGAATATCCATCGCATAAGAGGGCACGGGGTGGAGCATATGGTGGAGCGTAATCGTCAATGCGCCAAAGCGCATCTTCATACCGTCCTCCATCTTCACCATGTCAAACGTACCCGCGGAGGACAGCAGGCGGAATTCCGTTTCCGGAACCCCAGGCGATACCACATGCAGCGGCGTTGGCACATCCACGCCCTTCTTGGGCAGCATCTGCAGCGCGTAACGCAGCACCAGCATATCGGACATATGATCGCTGTGCAAATGGGAAAGCAAAATCGCGTCGATCTCGCTCAGCGGGCAAATGGAGAGCAGCCGGGAAAGCGTGCCGCAGCCAAGATCGATCACCAGTTTTATCTTTTTGTCGCGCGGGCCGTTTTTTCCAGGCACAGCGGGCGCTTCGAGCAAATAGGAAGAGCATGCGCCGTTCGGTGCGGGAAAGGGTCCATATCGGCCAAGCACGGTTAATCTCATGTTACTTCAACTGCCTTTTCGGTGGTGTGTAAAAATCATCCCGGGAACCAAATCCGGCCCCTTGGCGGTAGTTTTTCCCGCCCATCAAAAATAATACGGGCACGGCGATGATGCCGGAGCCGATCAGCTGCAAAATGTTGAACGGGAGGCCGATTGCTGCCAGTATATAATCGCCGCGGAAAATCAGATCATAGAAAAAATATCCGCCGATCATGATGCCACCCGCCACGCCGACGGACTTGACCAGATGCAACAGCGTATGCCCGCGCTTGAGATAGGACGCGAATACAAGCGCCATACCAGCCTTGATAATCAGACTTGCGGGCGCGTAAATCGCCTGCCCCACAAAAATATCGGCAAATGCGGAACCTAAGCCCGCCGCCAGCGCCGCCCAGGGGCCGCCCAAAAGCGCCACGGAAATATAGATGCCGATATCGCCCAGCGTCCAATAGCCAGAGGGCTTGTCCTGATGATGGATATCAAACCGCAGCAGGCATGTCAGCAGAATGATCACCAAAAATAGGATGCCTGTCAGTATCAGCGTT
>JAEYLA010000147.1 GCA_023461495.1 Bacillota bacterium
GGGGCCGACATATGATACGCGTAAATCTTGACGTCATGATGGCCAAACGCAAAATAGGCCTCACCGAGCTTGCACAGGCAATGGATCTGACGCTTGCAAACCTCTCCATCCTGAAAAACAACAAGGGTAAAGCGATCCGCTTTTCCACACTTGACGCCGCGTGCCGGGCGCTCAAATGCCAGCCGGGCGATATCCTCGAATATGTGGAAGACGAAGCGGATGTGGTTGCCGCCCCCCATGGAACACAAAACAGCCAGGAGGTATCCCTATGAAATGCCACGCATGCGGCGCGCTGCTCGAAGACGGCAGCCGCTTTTGCAGCAACTGCGGTGCAAAAGCGACTTTTGAACCCGCCGCAACTGGAATGGAGCCATCACCCCAGCCGTCAACAGTTCCGCCATCGATCCAGCATTTGGATGTGCAGCGGTCAGCGCATTTTGAAAGCACCTATACAACGCTCAAACAGGCGGAAGCGCCAAAGCCCGTCACCACCTCGCAGCGCTGGCTGTTGCTTGCTACCATCCTGCTTGGTTTTGTGTTGCAGGCTGGCCTGTCGCATGCGTTTGGGGAAACGCCCGCCGCCTTTGCGGGATGGTATGCCGCGTTCTGGCTCGTTTACCTTGGCGCATTCCACATTTTCTGTTTTTCCAAAGTCGTGGAGCGGCCCCTGGGCTTTTTCCTGAGCGGCTCCGCCGTGTTCCTGAGTGTCATGCTCTATTTTCAGTCCGCGGGCTACAGCGACCAATCGCTTTATTATTTGAATCTCCTTGCCGTCCCCTGCCTGCTAATGCTGCACGCGCAGTATGTGATGAAGCCGCTGCCCAGAGAGCGGGAGGGCGGGTATGCCGTCCATTTTCTGACCGGCTTCTTCATCCAGCCGTTTGAACATCTCGGGCGCTTTTTTGCAAGCGTGGGGAGCCTTTTCAAAGCCGGCGAGAAAGGGAAGCATGTCTGGCTTGGGATCCTCATCGCGCTGCCGGTGCTCATCATCGTACTTTCTCTGCTGCTTTCAGCGGACGCCGTGATGAACGCGCTTGCGGTGCAGGCGTTTGGCGGCATCGATTTTTCGGACATCATCTGGCGCTTGTTTGTGATCTCCATCTGCGCCATGCTCTTTTACAGCTTCCTCTATGGCGCGGCCTGGGGCAACCCGATGGAGATTCGGCAGCAATCCGCCAAAGCATTCGGCATCACCGCGCCCGCGGTTGTGCTTGGTGCGCTGCTTGCGGCCTATGCCGTTTTCACCGCCGTGCAGTTTCTATATCTCTTTGGCGGCTATGGCCTGCCCAATGGCCTGACCTATTCCGAATACGCGGTGGAAGGGTTCAACCAGCTGATGTGGGTGGCTGCCATCAATTTCAGCGTGCTCTCCTTTTGCATCTGCCGGGTGGAGGAAAAAACCGTCCTGCGTACGATGATGCTCTTATTGCTGCTTGCTACCGGCGTCATCCTCGCTTCCGCATTTACGCGGCTTTCCCTCTACATCGGCGCGTATGGATTGACCTTCAAGCGCATCCAGGCATTCTGGTTCCTGTGCTACCTCACCTGCGTGCTGGTACTCTACGCCATCCGGCTTTACAACAAAAAACTGCCGCTGCTCCGGCTGTGCGCGCTCATCTTCATCCTGTGGTATGTGGCGCTCAATGTTCCAAACCTGACGGCATGGTATCCTGCAGGCGTATAATCCCCTTTCCCCCTTATAGCCCGCGTTGTGCATTGCAGCGCGGGCCTATTATTTTTACAAGTTTCTCACATTCGCGGGTTTGCATTTTTAAATGGGCTGCGCTATAATTTTTTTAGCACTCCTAAACTATGAGTGCTAATTCATGCAAAAGGATGAATTGATATGGCACTTCAACCGTTTCAGGCAGAATCCAAGCGACTTTTGGACTTGATGATCAACTCCATCTATACGCACAAGGAAATTTTCCTGCGGGAACTGATCAGCAACGCAAGCGATGCGATCGACAAGCTCTATTACCGAGATTTGAGCGCCGGCAACACCGGGCTTGCGAAGGAAGACTTCTTTATTTTTATCGAGGCCGATCAGGGTGCGCGCACCTTGAAGCTCACGGACAACGGCTGCGGCATGACCAGGGAAGAATTGGCACAAAATCTTGGCACCATCGCGGAAAGCGGCACACTGAGATTCCGCGCGGAGGACGCCGCAAAAGATGCTGAAATTATCGGCCAGTTTGGCGTAGGCTTTTATTCCGCGTTCATGGTGGCAAAGCGCGTTACCGTCACCAGCCGCGCCTACGGCAGCGACGAAGCCTGGCAGTGGCAGAGCGAGGGCGCGGAGGGCTTTACCATAGCGCCTGCGCCCAAGGACGGCTTTGGCACCGAAATCCTCTTAGAGCTCAAGGAAGACACCGAGGATGAGCAGTACAGCGAATTTTTGGATATCTACCGCCTGCGCCCGCTCATCAAAAAATACTCCGATTATATCCGCTACCCCATCCGCATGGAGGTGGAAAAACGCCGCCCGAAGGAAGGCTCGGACAAGGAATATGAATCCTACACGGAGATTGAAACCATCAACTCCATGATTCCGCTGTGGAAGCGGAGCAAATCCGAGGTGACCGAGGAGGAATACGAACAGTTTTATCAGGACAAATTCTTTGATTTTGAGCAGCCGTTAAAAACCGTTCACGCCAATGTGGAGGGTACGGTCAGCTATCATACGCTCCTCTTCTTCCCTGCCCGCGCGCCATATGATTACTACACCAAGGAGTTTGAGAAGGGCCTGCAGCTCTACTCCAACGGCGTACTGATCATGGAAAAATGCGCGGACCTGCTGCCGGATTATTTCAGCTTTGTGCGCGGGCTTGTCGATTCGCCCGACCTTTCCCTGAATATTTCCCGGGAACTGTTGCAGCATGACCGGCAATTGAAGGTCATTGCCACCAACATCGAAAAGAAAATCAAGAACGAGCTTACTTCCATGCTCAACGACGACCGCGAGCAGTACGAAAAGCTGTGGAAGGCCTTTGGCCTGCAGGTAAAGTACGGAGTATACAGCGGCTATGGACAGAACCGCGCGGTCCTGGAGGATTTGCTGCTGTTCCATTCCATGGAGCAGAATAAGCTTATCACCTTAAAAGAATATGTGGACGCCATGCCTGAAGGGCAAAAGGCCATCTACTTTGCAAGCGGCGCGTCCGTTGCGCGTATTGAACAGCTGCCGCAGCTTGACCGCCTGAAGGAGCTCCATTACGACGTATTGTTCCTGACGGACAATGTGGATGAGTTCGCGCTGCAGGTGCTCAA
>JAEYLA010000148.1 GCA_023461495.1 Bacillota bacterium
GGCAAGTCCACCTACCTGCTGCTCGACGAATGCCACCGCTGGAACAAGGCGCAGTCGGACAGCATCCTGCCTGCACTTGAGCAGGGTACCATCCGCTTTATCGGCTCCACCACGGAAAACCCCATGATCAGCATGACCGGCGCTATCGTAAGCCGCTGCCGCGTCTTTCAGTTCTACCCGCTCAACACGAATGATATTGAACGCGCCATTCTACAGGCGCTGCAGGACGCAGAGCGTGGCCTAGGCAGCCATAACGTTTCCATGGACGACGCCGCGATGGAGCACTTGTGCCGCATGGCGAACGGGGACTGCCGCGCCGCCTTGAACGCGCTGGAGCTTGCAGTGCTGACAACGCCCGCCAATGAGGAGGGCGTGATCCATATCACACAGGAGATCGCAGCCGAATCCGTGCAGCAGAAGGTGATCTCGCTCGACGAGCAGCTTTTTTACGACATGCTCAGCGCCTTCTGCAAAAGCCTCCGGGGCTCGGACGCAGACGCGGCGCTCGCATGGTTTTCGCGCCTCATCTACGGCGGCATGGACCCACGCATCATCGCTAGGCGGCTCATTGCCCACGCGAGCGAAGACATCGGCATGGCAAACCCGCAGGCCATGGTACAGGCCGTCTCCGCCGCAACCGCGCTTGAGCACATCGGTATGCCCGAAGCCCGGCTCCCGCTTGCCCAGGCCATCATATTCCTGTGCGAGTGCCCGAAATCGAACGCCATCGTCGTGGCGGTGGACCGCGCCATGCAGGACGCCGCGACCACCATCGAGGAACCTGTCCCCATCCATCTGCGGGACACGTCCTATGCGGGCGCAAAGGTCATCGGCGCGGGCAAGGGCTACAAATACCCGCACGATTATCCCAACCACTATGTGCAGCAGGATTATCTGCCGCCTTCATTGAAGGACAAGCGCTATTATCTCCCCAGCGACCAGGGCAGCGAAAAAACCATACAGGAAAACCACAGGCGGCGCGGGCAAGGCATAGACGAAAGCTAAAAGCACGAACTGCGTTGCAGGCTCTCTCCCCAGCAGCCTTTTGAGGGCGTTGCCCTCAAACTCCCACCCAAGGGACTTGTCCCTTGGGTATCCCTGCGCTGCAAATGCCCTATATTAGGGCATTTGTAAAATGGGTGCTTAGGGCTGTTACAGCCCTAAGCAGGGTTTGGGGCGAAGACCCAATATAATCTCCAGTTTTTTAAAAGGCCGTTGAAGGCAGCGCCCTCATGTTTTACTTCACCTGCTGACAAAATACGGCCGCAGCGCACGTTCCACCGCGTCCTCAAAGCTCGCGGAAGCGGCCCAGTCAAAGCGGAATAGCCCTTCCCCGCCGCCCCCGCCAATGGTATGCACGCGGGCGTGGCCTAAGAAATCGTCCACAACCACCGTCAGGGTCAGCCGGTTTCCGGCACGGAGAAAATGCTTTTCAAACACAGCGACGATGCATTTACCCCCGTCCGCGGGGGCAATCTCATAACGGTCAATCACCTCTCCCGTTACGCTGCTCATCACCGCCTCATATACCACATCCATCGCCTGCTGCGCCGGTAATGACACAAGAAACGTACTGGCCATTTTGTGCGCCTCCTACATTGCAATATGAAATTATAGCATGTCTGCGGTTTATCAAGTATGAATATTTTCTTAAGCGCCGTTCTTAGAAACAGCGGATATATATTCTTTTCCTTGCGCGCCAAACCCTGCCATGCTATACTCGTAATCGAACAAATGTTCTATTAACAAATAGGAGGATGGCACTCATGATGAAGACGAAACGCATCCGCGAGCTGATATTCCTGCAACTGAGGCAGTACAACGACACCAAGCGTATGCTGCTCGAATATGAAGAACTGGGCTTAAAGGCCCGCCCGCTTGAACCGCGTGCAAAGACCAATGCCTACGGCGACCCTACCGCCAACGAAGCGCTGCGGCGTATGGAGCCCAACGAGGAAGTCAAGCGCATGCAGGGCTGGATCTGGGCCATTGAGGAAGCGCTCGCGATGCTCACGCGCGACGCGCCCCACAAAGCGCAGCTGATGGAACTGCTGTTTTTTACGGACACGGGGGACACGCCCTCGGACAGCTGCGCGCGCAGGGAGCTGCTGCTTGACGAGCTCCACATCAGCGAGCCCACGCTCTACCGCTGGCGGGACGATATCATGCAGGCCGTCATGGCGGGCGCGATCGAGGCGGGCGTACTTTCCCCCTATGGCCGCGCCGCAAAACCAAGGCCTGAGAAGGCAGGCAGGCCCGTGTATAAACCGTGAACAAATATGGCAGATGTTGCATGGCCCCTCGCGCGTGTTATAATGAAGCATAAGACTAGAATGCGCTTTATCTGCGCTGCGGAATGAGGAACCTGAATGGAAGACAACAAACGCCAGCCTGAACACAAGCCGGGCTTAAAAAACTCCAAGGCCTTTTGGGCAATCATCTATGTGCTGATCGCAGCCATGCTGCTGGGCGGCATCTATATGGTGGCACGTGAATATATCTGGATTCCCGGCCCATATGTGCCGCCTCCCACGCCTGCCCCCACCGTTGCGGCAACGCCCGCGCCTACGATGGCGCCTTCCGATACGCCGCTTGTCACCCCCTCGCCCACGCCATACGTGCAAAAAACACCTACGCGCGTCTATTTTACGGCCTATGAGCGGCAGGCGGATATTTACCCGGTAGGCATTACCGAGGACGGTGCAATGGATACGCTCGATTCCGCGAAAGATTCCGCATGGTATCAGTTTGGCCCCTCCCCCGGAGAGCCGGGCAACGCGATATTGAACGGGCATGTGAAATGGAAGGGCGAGCTTGGCACGTTCTCCATCCTCAAGGAAATGAAGGTTGGGGACGAGATCGTCATCGAATATGACGACGGCAGCTTCAAGTATTTTGAGGTAACGAATCTTGATACCTACCTGCTCGATGAAATTCCCTCCTCCGTCATGGACCTGAGCGGGGAAAGCCGTACAACGCTCATCACCTGCCTTGGGGACTATGACCGCCAGCTTGGCACCTCACGCTCCCGCGTGGTTGCCGTCTGCAAGGAAAAGGGAGTAGCTTCCGTTACCGCAGCACCCAACGCCAGCGCCGCTCCCATGACCATCGGGGACGAATAACAGGGAAACTTGCGCCGGACATGGGCGCTATTGTAAAATTGTATTATTGCTTAAGGCTTGCCTTGTGGCAGGCCTTTTTTCTTAACCGGAGGAGAAGTATGCCCGCGTTGGAGCCGCGTCTGGAGGATTTGCAATATCAGGGCCTGTTTTTGTACCAGCGGGGCGACCTGCCGCGTTTTACGCAGGACGCCGTGCTGCTTTCCGCCTTTGCGGATCTTACGCCTACTGATATGGCGCTGGACCTTGGCGCGGGCACGGGCGCTGTAGCGCTTTTGACCCACGCGCGCACAGGCGCCAAATTTTCCTGCCTGGAGCGGGAGCCGGAGTTGTGCGACCTGCTGCGCAAAACCATGGCGTACAACAGCCTTGATTTCCCCGTATACGCATGCGACTGGACAGACGCACCCGTGGACTTACACAACGCGTTTACCGCCATCGTCTGCAACCCGCCCTATTTTGAGCGGGACATGCAAAGCCCCAACGCACAGCGCGCGGCGGCGCGTGGGGGTACGGACGCGCTTTCGGATGCGATTACCGCCGCAAAGCGCCTGCTGGCCTACGGCGGAAAATTTTATTTCTGTTACCCCGCCGAGCGCCTTGCGGATGCGTGTTCCTTGCTGCGGCAGCACCATCTTGAGCCAAAGCGCATGCGGCTTGTGGCGTACAATCTAAAAAAGCCGCCCTACCTTGTGCTGATTCAGGCAAGAAAGGGCGGAAAACCCGGCATGAAAGCCGAACATACGCTGCTGCTCGCGGATGAGGATGGGAACGATTCGGCTGAAAAGCGGGCGATTTATCATATGGAATAGGAAGATGGTGCGTTGAGGGCTCTGCCCTCAATCTCCCGCTTAGGACCGTAACGGCCCTAAGAACCCATCTGAAAGCTGTCCCCCTTTGCTAAGCTTTTATGATACGTCGGTTTTCTTTTGTTTCTTTTCTTTTGCAAAAGAAAAGAAACGTACCCTACAGCAAGGAGGTCCCCATGGAGCAAACAACCGGCACGTTGTACCTGTGCGCAACGCCCATCGGCAATCTGGAGGATATCACATTGCGGGTGCTGCGGGTGTTGCGGGAGGCGGACAGCATCTGGGCGGAGGATACGCGTCACACGCTGGGGCTATTGAACCATTATGCAATCAAGAAGCCGCTCGTAAGCTGCCATGAACACAACGAACGCGAGCGCGCACAGGAGCTTGTGCGCGCGCTTCGGCAGGGAAAGACCATCGCGTTCTGTTCGGATGCGGGCATGCCGGGGATTTCCGACCCGGGTACTACGCTCCTTGCGGCGTGCGCTGCGGCAGGACTGCCGGCAACGGTGCTGCCCGGCGCTTCCGCCGTGCCGACTGCGGCAGTGCTTTCCGGGCTATATCAGGAGCCGTTCACATTTTACGGATTTTTGCCCAGGGAGAAAAAGCCGCGCGCAGCGCTGCTTAACCATCTAAAAACGCAGCAGGGCTTGCTGCTGCTGTATGAAAGCCCGGTGCGCATGCCTGCTACGCTCAAGGACCTGCTTGGTGCCCTTGGCGACCGTGAGGCCGCAGTGCTGCGCGAACTGACCAAGGTACATGAAGAAGCCGCGCGGGGTACGCTCTCTTCCCTCTCTGAGCGGTTTTCAGAGCCGCCGCGCGGGGAGTGCGTGATCGCCATACAGGGTGCTGCGCCCATAAAGGCTGCCGATGCTTCCGAAGCGGAACTGGATGGCGCTCTTGCCCGGCTGCTGCAGGAAGGCTTTTCCGTACGGGATGCGGCGGCGGCGGTATTCATCCTGCTGCAAGTGCCGAAAAAGCTTGCCTATGCGCGGGCGCTCAAACTTGATGCAGAACAGGAGGACTGAGTATGGACCACCCCGCGCCGCTTGATACCGTTTCCAGCCTGCGGGCGTACTTTGCCCGCAACCATATCCTGTTGTGCAATGACAACGCCTATCTTCCCTCGCTCAATGACGCGGGCGGGGACTGGAACGCTATCGCCCATTTGATTGAAACGCGCGAGGCTGTGTACTCCAAGGCGTACCGCAAGCGCACCACCTATCTTTCCCCTGCGCTCTATGCCATGCTCAAGCCTTATAAGCAGCGGTTCAACAAGCTTTCTGATGAAAGCAGGCATATCTATGACTTTCTTGCAGGCTGCGGGCCACAAAGCACGACATCTATCAAGGATACGCTGCTGCTCTCTTCCAAAGCATTTTCCACAGCGTTTGATCCGCTGTTACAGGAACTGCTCGTGACTGCCGTGGAGCGGGACCGCACCATACACGAAAGCTGGTCCTCCTTCCTGTGGGGGACATATGCGCAGCGGGAAGAAACACTTCCCCATCCCCTGCCGAAGATGGAAGCTTCCGAAGCGAACGTGCTTGCGCTGCTCTCCCACCTGATGCCGCAAAATGAAATTGCCCTGCTGCTGAAATAGACCACATAGAATGAGCGGCAACGCCCGTTTCCTTGCGTTCTCAGGTTGTATGGCGTACAATAAAGCAACCAAAGCGTATGAAACCTTTAGGAGGATTTATATATGAACAGGGCCATTGTTACCGTATTGGGGCGTGACCGCGTTGGCATCATCGCAAACGTATCAAACCGCCTGAGCGAGCTTTCCATCAACATTTTGGACATCACGCAGACCATTATGGACGAGGATATCTTCGTCATGCTGATGCTGGTGGATCTATCCGAAGCCAAGTCTTCCTTCCATGAAGTCAAGGAAACCTTGCGGCTTTTGGGTGAGGCGCAGCATGTCTCCGTCCGCATCCAGAGCGAAGAGATCTTCGACGCCATGCACAAGGTTTGAGGAGTACATCCATGCCCATCATAAACGCAAACGAAATACTAGAGACCATCCGCATGATCGACCGGGAAAACCTGGACATCCGCACCATTACTATGGGGATCTCCCTGTTGTCCTGCGCATGCGATGATATCGGCACCCTCTCCACCCGCATTTACGACCATATCTGCCATCAGGCGCATGACCTTGTGCGTGTCGGCAAAGAAATAGAAGAGCGCTATGGCATCCCCATTGTCAACAAGCGCATCTCCGTAACGCCCATCTCGCTGGTTGCGGCAGGCACGAAGGCAAGCGATTATGTACCCATCGCCCGCGCGATGGACCGTGCCGCAAAGACCCTTGGCATTGATTTTATCGGCGGGTTTTCAGC
>JAEYLA010000149.1 GCA_023461495.1 Bacillota bacterium
GTATGTAGACAGGCTTACGGGGATGTATGAGGAGGCGGGCGTACCCATCAACCGCGAGCCCTTCGGCCCGTTAACGGGCACGCTGGTGCCGCCGTGCATTTCCCACGCCGTGGCGATTATTGAGAGCCTGCTCGCAGCCGAGCAGGGCTGCCGCAACATTACCGTGGGGTATGGGCAGTGTGGGAATCTGGTGCAGGACGTTGCAGCGATACAGACGCTGCGCAGCCTGACCGCGGAATACTTGGTGCGATACGGCTATGGCGATATCGCGCTCACAACGGTGATGCACCAATGGATGGGCGGCTTTCCACAGGATGAGGCGAAGGCGTTCGGCGTGATCGCGCTGGGCAGTGTAGCGGCGGTGCTCGGCAAGGCCACCAAAATTATCGTCAAAACGCCCCACGAAGCCTTCGGGGTGCCCACCATGGAATCCAACGCCCAGGGCCTAAGATGCACCCGGCAGGTAATCTCCATGCTCAGCGATCAGAAGATGGATGAAAGCGGCCTGGCGCTGGAGCGCAGCATCATCGAGGCTGAGACCCGCTGCATACTCGATAAATGCTTTGAACTGGGCGGGGGCGATCTCGCGGCGGGTGCTGTGAACGCATTCGCGGCGGGCGTGCTCGATATCCCCTTTGCGCCCAGCAAATACAACAGGGGATTGATGCTTCCCGCGCGCGACAATGAGGGCGCGGTGCGCATGCTCAAGCCCGGCGCAATCCCGCTCTCCCCCGATCTGATGGAATTCCACCGGGAAAAGATCGAGCGGCGCGCCCGGATGGAGAACCGCAACGTCAGCTTCCAGATGGTGATCGACGATATCTATGCCGTGGGCAAGGGCCGCCTGGTCGGCCGCCCGCGCTGATGCGGATTTTAAATATTTTGGATGCACGATGGTCTCTATTGGTATGAAGGAGGAACATACATGCGGATTAAAAAGGTATTGTACGCAGGCGGGCGTACCGGATTCTTTTTTGACGACCAGAAGGCCATCAAGGCCGGGGCCGCGGCGGACGGGGAGGCGTACTTGGGTGAACCCTGCACAGAAGGGTTCTCCGCTGTACGCCAGGCAGGTGAAGCTGTATCCGTGCTGCTGCTATTGGAGGATGGGCAGCTTGCCTGGGGAGACTGCGCCGCCGTGCAATACTCCGGCGCGGGCGGCAGGGACCCGCTGTTCCTGGCGCAGACGTTTATTCCGGTCATGGAAGCATACGTTACCCCTTCGCTGGAAGGGGAGGAAATCACCACGTTCCGAGATATGGCGGATAAAATCGAGGGCATCGTCACGGCGGAAGGCGCGCGTCTGCATACCGCCATCCGCTACGGCGTGACACAGGCGCTGCTCGATGCGGTGGCAAAAGCAACAGGCAGGCTCATGTACCGGGTCATTGCAGACGAATACCGCTGCACAATGTCTGATCGGCTCATTCCCATCTTCACGCAGTCCGGCGATAACCGGTACGCCAACGCCGATAAGATGATCTTAAAAGGCGCGCAGGTGCTCCCCCATGCGCTCATCAATAACGTAGACGCCAAGCTCGGCAGGCACGGCGAGTTGCTGCTGGAATACGTCGGCTGGCTCAGGGAGCGGATTCTCAAGCTGCGCACGTCCGGAGAATACGCACCTGTGCTGCACATTGATGTATACGGCACCATCGGGCAGGTGTTCGGGAACAACAACCATGAAGCGATGGCGGACTATTTGAAGCGCTTGTCTGAGGAAGCAAAGCCCTTCCGCCTGCGCATCGAAGGGCCCATGGACGCGGGCGGCAGAAAAGAACAGATGGAGGCGCTTAGGGACCTTCGCCGCGCAGTGGATGCGCGCCGTATCCCTGTAGAGCTTGTGGCTGACGAATGGTGCAATACCCTGGAGGATATCGTATATTTTGCGGACAACAAGGCGGGGCATATGATCCAGATCAAGACGCCGGACCTTGGCGGCGTCAACAACGTGGCGGAGGCGGTGCTTTACTGCAAACAGAAGGGCATCGGAGCCTATCAGGGCGGCACATGCAATGAGACGGAGCGTTCTTCTCAGGTTTGTGTCCATATCGCGATGGCGGTACAGCCCGATCAAATCCTCGCCAAACCCGGCATGGGAATGGACGAGGGATACATGATTGTTTACAACGAAATGCGGCGCATACTGGCACTCAACGAATACTTGGAAGGAGGCAGGCAATGAACGAAGAGTTTCGCATACTCTCCACCACCGCGATACTGGGCTACGGCTTTCCCAAAGCATCCTTTGAGGAGGGGATGAAGCGCTGCCCGCATCTGATTGCCGTGGACGCGGGTTCTACCGATCCCGGCCCCTATTACCTTGGCGCGGGCGTCTCCTTCACGGACCGGAACGCGGTCATGCGTGACCTTGAGATCATGCTGCTTGAAGGCGTGCCCAAGGGCATTCCCGTCGTCATCGGCACGGCGGGCGGCAGCGGGGCGGAGCCTCACCTCGCCTGGTGCCGGGAAATCATTGAGGAGATCGCCCGCAGGCATGCTCTTCATTTTAGGATGGCGCTGATCCATGCCGAATTTGACAAGGGCATGCTTTTAAAGGAACTCGCTGCCGGACGCATCACGCCGCTAGAACCCGCGCCTGCGCTGACGGCAGGAGAGATAGAAAGCTCCAGCCACATCGTGGGCCAGATGGGAATGGAGCCTATCATACACGCGCTCAACAGCGGCGCGCAGGTGGTGCTGGCAGGGCGGGCGTATGACCCGGCCGTGTTTGCAGCACCCGCGGTGTTGAAGGGGTACGACCGTGGCCTTGCCGTGCATCTTGGCAAGATTCTTGAATGCGCCGCCATCTGCGCTACGCCGGGTAGCGGCTCGGACTGCATGTTCGGCTGCATCGGAGAGGACTACTTTACCGTGGAGCCGCTCAACCCCATCCGTAGGTGCACCACGCTCTCGGTTGCGGCCCATACCCTGTATGAAAAAACGAACCCCTACATCCTGCCCGGACCGGGCGGGCATCTGGATCTGACCGACTGCCGCTTCGCGCAGTTGACGGACAATGCTGTCAAGGTAACGGGCAGCCGGTTTGTCCCCGCAGAGCGCTATACCGTTAAACTTGAAGGCGCAAAGAAAATAGGCTTCCGCACCGTTTCCATCGCCGGTACACGAGACCCCGTTATGATCAGCCGCATCGATGAGATCACCGCCGGCGTGCGCGAGCGCGTGGCGGACAATTTCCGCGAGAACGGCTGGGACTATCAGCTCCATTTCATACTCTACGGGCGTGACGGCGTGATGGGCACTTTGGAGCCTACACCCGGCACCGAAGGCGTGCACGAGCTGGGCATCGTTATAGAGGCGGTGGCGGACAGCCAA
>JAEYLA010000150.1 GCA_023461495.1 Bacillota bacterium
TGGATTTTGTGGGGGTGAGCATGTTCGTTTCCGTGCAGGAAAGGCCGATCTTCTTTGGCGCGTCGAGCACGCGCAGGAAATCCGGCTGGCAACTTAAGCTCAGGTCGCCGTACCCGGGAGAAAACCGAGGGCGCAAGGTGAATCCATCATTTAACCCTCCGGCGATCTCTTCCTGCGCCGCATCACAACAGCTTTCTAAAAGCGCCGCAGCGCACGCCTGCAGCACAACGGCCGCGGGCATATCCGTCCGGCTGTAACGCTGCATGAGCCTGTCCACCCCCGCGCCCAACGTCGCAGCAAAGAGATATGCTGCACCGCACCCTTCGAGGTGCCGTTTAAGGGCACGGCTGTTTAGCTGCAGCGGCCCCAGACGGATCGCTTCCCCTTCCAATTGCACGGGCACGCGAAGATGCACCGCGTGAAAGCTTGCGGCACTTTGCAATGCGGGAATGCAGGCGTTTAATACGCTTTCCGTTTGCGCATCGGGATCCTGCCCGCGTTTGTATCCCAAATACCGGAGCGCTTCCCGGCGGTCAAGCTCCACCATCGCTCACTCCTTTGCCCGGAGGATATGGGAGAGATTGTGGAAGATGCCCGCCGCAATCTCCGGCTTGTTCATCGTATATAGATGGATGCCATTGACGCCATTTGCAAGGAGGTCGATGATCTGTTCCGTTGCGTACGCAATGCCCGCCTGCTGCATGGCAAGCGGATCATCGCCAAAACGGTCGAGAATGTTCAAGAACCGCGGCGGCAATGAGGTACCGGAAAGCTTGATGATGCGTGTGATCTGCTTTTTGTTGATCACCGGCATGATGCCCGCGAGCACCGGCACGGAGATCCCCGCCTCGCGGATGCGGTACAAAAAGCGGTAGAGCACATTGTTGTCAAAAAACATCTGGGTGGTCAAAAAGTCGCACCCCGCCTCCACCTTCTGCTTGAGGTGGGCGATGTCGTCCTTCTGGCTGACACTCTGCACATGCCCTTCCGGATAACATGCGCCGCCGATGGAGAACCCGCCGTGCGCGCGAATTTCATGCACCAGCTCGCTTGCGTAGGCATACTGCTGAGGTGACGGGAACGCCGCGTTTTCCGGGATGTCCCCGCGCAGCGCAAGGACGTTTTTGATGTTGCGGGCATCCAGCTCCGCGATGAGGCCGCGTACCTCATCCCTAGTGGAGGAAACGCACGTCAAATGCGCAAGCGCCGTGACGCCGCATGTTGTGATGTATTCCGCCAGCCGCACCGTGTTTTTGGAGGTGCCGCCGCTGGCGCCATAGGTGACGGAAATAAAATCGGGCTTCAGCTTTGCGGTTTCGCGCACCACTTCTTCCGCGCGTTCAAGCTCCGCATCCTGTTTGGGCGGAAACAGCTCGCAGGATACGGTGACGCGTTTTTCCCTGAGTAAATCTCGTATGAGCATGATGGTACCTTTCTAATATGCGTACAGCCCCAAAAGCCTGTTGTTGATGGGAACTACTCTACCATTACAGCATGGATGGCACAATAGAAAAAACTCCTATTTGCCTGTATGGGCGTATTCCCTGATCTTTTCCACCGCAAACGGCGTTTCCTGGTAGACAAAATAGTTGAGCCAGTTGGCAAAGAGCATGTTGCCATGCGCACGCCAGGTGACGCGGGGCGGCATAGAGCTGTCGTTGTCCGGGTAATAGTTGACGGGCGGCTCGATGGGAAGGCCCGCGTTCAGATCGCGCTTGTATTCCAGCTCCAGCGTTTCCGGGTCGTATTCGCTGTGGCCGGTCACAAATACGCGCCTGCCGTCGCGGCTGGCCGCAAGATACAGCCCCGCCTCCGGAGAGGCCGCCAATACCTCAAGCGCCGGGTGATTGAGAACATCCTGCGTGCGCACGGTGGTGTGGCGGCTGTGTGGGGCAAAGAACTGGTCGTCAAAGCCGCGTACCAGCCGGTGCGTGCGGGTTTCCACCGTATGGGGGTACACGCCAAAGAGCTTTTTTGGAAGGGGCTGCTTGTCGATGCCGTAGTAATGGTACAGCGCCGCCTGCGCGCCCCAACAGATGAACAGCGAGGAAAACACGTTTTCCGTCGCCCAGCTTAACACCTTCTCAAGCTCCTGCCAGTAGGCGACCTCGGTGAAGTGCATCTGCTCCACGGGCGCGCCCGTGATGATAAGGCCGTCGAACTGCTCGTGCTTCACTTCATCAAACGTGCGGTAGAAGGTGTCAAGATGCGTGTGGTCGGTGTTGCGGGGCTGGTAGCTTGCCGTGCGCAATAGCGTCAGTTCCACCTGCAGGGAAGTGTTACCAAGGAGACGCAAAAGCTGCGTTTCCGTCACCGTCTTTGTGGGCATCAAGTTCATGGCCGCGATTCGTAAGGGGCGGATGTCTTGCTTGACGGCGCGCTCTTCATTCATCACAAAGATGTTTTCACCGGTGAGGATATCGTAAGCGGGCAGGCCGTTGGGGATTTTCACGGGCATTGTGGGTTCCTCCTTCTGTTCCTGTTATTCCTGGGATTTTTTGAGCGCCTGGGCAAGGTCTTCGATCAAATCCTCCGGGTCCTCAATACCGATGGAAAGGCGGATCATATCCGGCGTGACGCCGGCGGCTTTGAGGCCCTCTTCGTTGAGTTGTGCGTGCGTGGTGCTGGCCGGGTGGACGACGAGGGAACGGACGTCGGAGACGTTTGCAAGCAGGGAGAAGAGCTCCAGCGCATCAATAAATTTCCGTCCCGCTTCGGTACCGCCTTTGATGCCGAAGGTGAAGATGCCGCCGCAGCCGTTCCTAAAATACTGTTTGGCGCGCGCGTGGTAGGCGTCCTCTTCAAGCGCCGGATAATTGACCCACGCTACCTGCGCATGCGCTTTTAGATAGTTTGCGACGATCACGGCGTTTTCGGAGTGCTTGTTCATGCGCAGGCTCAGGGTCTCAATGCCCTGCAGCAGCAAAAACGCGTTGAAGGGAGACAGGCACGCGCCGGTATCGCGCAGGAAGCCCGCGCGCAGCTTCGCCAAATACCCCGCCGCGCCAAGATCTGCATACACAAGGCCGTGGTAGCTTTCATCGGGCGTATTGTATTCTTTGAAGCGGGGATTGTTTTTGAAGGAGAACGTGCCAAGATCGGTGACGGAGCCGCCCATGGAGTTGCCGTGCCCGCCCATGTATTTGGTGAGGGAGTGGGCGACGATATCGATGCCGCAGGCCTTGGAATCGATGAGGTACGGTGTGCCGAAGGTGTTGTCCGCGATGACGGGCAGACCATGTTTGTGTGCGATTTCAGCAATCTTCAAAAAGTTCGGGATGTTGATGTTGGGGTTGCCGAGGGTTTCCAGGTACACGCAACGGGTTTTTTCGTTGATCAGGGACTCCAGCTTCGTAAAGTCCTCCGGGTCCACGGAATGGACCTTGATGCCGTAGCGAAGCTCAAATCGTTGGAACAGCAGCGTGTAGGTGCCGCCATAGAGCGTGGAAAGGGAAATGATCTCACTGCCGGTTTCAGCCAGGTTTTGAATGGCAGCGAGTATGGCCGCCATGCCGGAGGCAAAGCACACTGTGCCCACGCCGCCTTCCAACGCCGTGACGCGCTCTTCGAGCACCGCAACGGTGGGGTTGCCCAGGCGTGTATAGATGCTGCCGGGCTTCTGCAGCGCAAACTGCGCCGCGGCGTCGGCCGCATCCTCAAACTGATAGGCGGTTGTCTGGTAGATGGGAACGGCGCGTGCGCCTGTCGTAGGATCGGGCGCATAGCCCGCGTGGGCCTGCAGGGTATCAAACCGGTATTGCTTTGCCATTCGTCATATCCTCCTGAAAATCTTTATAGAAGCGTATCGTATGCAACCAATGAAAAAGGCCCTGCTTCGCGTCTTGCGAAGCAGGGCCAAAGCAACAAAACCTGGCGTTCCCGCTAGATTGCCGTCTCCGGCATTCGCAACACGCAAATTGGCGCGGAACGCATCATCATTCCGCGCTTGGGCATCATCATGGAAACAACTGCGAACGGCTTCATGAAACGTTCCTCCTTTCCTCGCGTGTCGGGGTTGTATGCAATGGTACCTTAGGGACAGGCACACTGTCAAGCAAAATATATTTTTTATCAGTAGGCCACGCCTTGGGCAAGCATGGCGTCCGCCACCTTCAAGAAGCCCGCGACGTTCGCGCCAAGCACCAGGTTTCCCGTCTCGCCGAATTCCTCGGAGGCGGTATACGCTTTCTGGTAGATGCCTGTCATAACGGATTTGAGCATGGCGTCCACCTCTTCAAACGGCCAGCTCAGCCGCTGGCTGTTTTGCGCCATCTCGAGCGCCGAGGTCGCAACGCCGCCCGCGTTTGCGGCCTTGCCCGGCCCATAGGAAACGCCCGCCTGCAAAAATGCGTCCACAGCCTCCGGCGTGCAGGGCATGTTTGCGCCCTCCGCCACGGCGATGCAGCCATTTTTGATGAGCAGCCGCGCGCTGCTGCCGTCAAGCTCGTTCTGTGTTGCGCAGGGCAGGGCGATGTCACAGGGGATGCTCCAGATATCATGGCACCCTTCGTGATATTCTGCGCCTTTTATATGCGCGGTATACGCGCTCAGCCTGCAGCGCTCCACTTCCTTAAGCTGCTTTACGATGTTAAGGCGGACGCCTTCTTTGTCATACATATAGCCGCAGGAATCGCTCATCGCGACAACCGTAGCGCCCAGCGCCATCGCTTTTTCAGCCGCATAGATGGCGACGTTTCCGGAGCCGGAAACGACGACGGTCTTTCCTTCAAACGCGGTGCCCCTTTGCTTTAGCATCTCCTCTGTGAAGTAGCACACACCGTAGCCGGTCGCCTCTTTGCGGCCAAGCGAGCCGCCATAGGAAAGGCCTTTTCCGGTCAGTACGCCGGTGACGTCGTTCTTTACGCGCTTATATTGTCCGTACAGGTAACCAATCTCCCTTGCACCCACGCCGATATCGCCCGCGGGAACATCCGTATCCGGGCCGATGTGGTGCCTTAGCTCCGTCATGAAGGATTGGCAGAAGCGCATGATCTCCATATCGCTTTTGCCCTTGGGATCAAAGTCCGCGCCGCCCTTTGCGCCGCCGATGGGAAGTCCGGTCAGGGCGTTTTTAAAAATCTGCTCAAACCCGAGGAACTTCAGGATGGAAGCATTGACGGAAGGATGAAACCGCAGCCCGCCCTTATAGGGCCCGATGGCGGAATTGAACTGGTAGCGGTAGCCGCGGTTGACGCGGACTTTTCCTGCGTCGTCCATCCAGCTCACGCGGAACTGTATGACGCGCTCGGGTTCTACAATGCGCTCCAGAATGCCCATTTTCTCAAGCTCCGGGCGGCATTTGATGACCGGGGCGAGTGAGTGGAGGACCTCTGTTACAGCCTGTAAAAATTCGGGTTCACATGGGTTGCGAAGCGCAAGCTCGTCGAGTACGCCTGCAATATAAGGATTGTGTGCCTGCATATTGCCTCCTTGCAATGTTGCCAAAACTATCTGACAGGGGAGCCCCTGTTCGGAAGCGATTCTATGGGGAATCAATGCCGGCTAATTGAATATGCCGGATTAGGCTGCATATTTATTGATTCCACAGGATGCAGAAGCCCCGTTGGGACAGCTACATATTATATAAATAGCGAATGTTGCATATATTATATATGACATGATAGCAAAAAATCAATGCAAAAAACAGGAACAACGATGATCGCCGCTCCTGTTTGATATGTTTTTCAAAACATCTCAATATTTAAGAGACATGCATACTTATACGATAGGATTTAAGCTTTGAGCGCTTCTTCCAGCAGGCTGCGCAGCTTTACCGGGTCGGCCTTGCCTGCGGTCGTCTTCATTACATGCCCCATGATGGCCTGGGCCGCGCTTGCCTTGCCCGCATGGTAATCCGTAACCGCGTTGGGGTTGGCTGCAATCGCGGCAAAAAGATGCTCTTTTAATATGCCCTCGTCGCTGATCTGCTCAAGACCCAGACGCTTAACAACGCCCTCGGGTGCTTCATCCGCTTCCCACATCACCGCCAGCACCTTTTTTGCGGCGCTGCTGTTGATGCCGCCCGTGCCCGCAAGCTCGCACAGCGCGGCAAGATGTGCGGCACTGATGCGGATGGCGGCGTCCTCTTCCTGCCCGCGCAGGCGGAACACCTCGCTGATCAAGAGGTTTGCAAGGAGCTTGGGGTAGGCGGTCAACTGCGCGGCAGCTTCAAAATAGTCGGAAACGGCTTGCTCGTTGGTCAACAGCGACGCATCGTAGCCGGAAAGCCCGTATTGCTGCATGTAACGTGCCTTGCGTTCCTCGGGCAGCAGGGGGATTTCGTGCTGCAGGCGCTCGATTTCCGCCTTAGGGAGTTCTATCGCGCAGAGGTCGGGGTCCGGGAAGTACCGGTAATCGTTGGCGTTTTCCTTCCTGCGCATGGAGGAAGTCTTGCCTGAAGCTTGGTCAAACCGCCGGGTTTCCTGCACGATCGTCTCTCCCGCTTCGATCGCCGCGATCTGGCGTGCCGTCTCAAATTCAATCGCACGGCGGACGGACTGGAAAGAATTCAGGTTCTTGGTTTCCGTACGTGTGCCCAATACTTCCGAACCCATGGGGCGGACGGAAAGGTTGACGTCGCAGCGCATGCTGCCCTCATTCATCTTGCAGTCGGAGATGCCCGTATAGAGGATGGTGGCGCGAAGTTTTTCCAAAAAGTCGATGGCTTCCTGCGCACTCCGCATATCCGGCTCGGAGACGATTTCGATGAGCGGCACGCCGCAGCGGTTGCAGTCAAACAGCGTCCCGAGGTTCGCGTCATGCGTGAGCTTGCCCGCGTCCTCCTCAATATGGATGCGCGTCAGGCGCACCTTCTTTTCGCCGTTCGGGGTCTCGATGGTGAGATACCCTCCCTCGCACAACGGCAGGTCGTACTGTGAAATCTGGTACGCTTTGGGCAGATCGGGGTAGACGTAGTTCTTCCGATCCAGTTTGGAGTAGGGCGCGATTTTGCAGTGTGTGGCAAGCCCCGCCTTGACGGCGTATTCCACCACCTTGCCGTTCAATACCGGAAGCGCGCCCGGCATGCCCATGCACACGGGGCAAATCTGCGTGTTGGGAGGCGCGCCAAATGTCGTGGGGCAGGAACAAAAGATTTTACTCTCCGTCTTTAACTCAATATGGATTTCCAGGCCGATGACGATTTCATATTGCATTGTGTGTTACCTCCCAAATGCGGGCGCAGTCAGGTGGTATGCGCCATGCTCTTGTTCGTAGGCCGCGCCGAAGTTCAGCAGCGTGTATTCGTCAAACGCCTTCCCGACAAGCTGCATGCCCACCGGCAGCCCTTCCGTTTCCCCGCAGGGCAGGGCGAGTGCCGGAAGCCCCGCGATGTTGACGGGCACCGTGCAGATATCGCCCAGGTACATTTCCAGCGGGTCCGCCGTCTTTTCACCGATGCGGTAGGCAGCTGTGGGGGCGACAGGGGAGAGAATTGCGTCAAACGTATCAAACACCTTGGCGTACGCCTCTGAAAGCAGCGTACGGATTTGCAGCGCTTTTTTGTAGTATGCGTCGTAATACCCGGCGGAAAGCGCAAACGTGCCCAACAGAATGCGGCGCTTGACCTCGGGGCCGAATCCCTCGCTGCGCGAGCGTAGATACAGCTCTTCGAGCGTCTCGCACCCTTCGGCGCGGTAGCCGTAGCGCACGCCGTCAAACCGGCCAAGGTTCGAGGACGCCTCCGCGCTTGAAATGATGTAGTAGGCGGGAAGTGCGTTACTTAACATGGGCATGCTCACTTCCGCAACCGTCGCGCCCATCCCTTCGAAGCGCTTTGCCGCCTCCAGTATAGCGGCCTTTACGCCGGGCGAGATACCCTCGCCCAAAAACTCCTGGGGGAGCGCCAGCCGTTTGCCCTTGATGTCGCCAGTGATTGCCGCAGAGAAGCCCGTTTCTTTTCCGGGGACGGAGGTGGTATCCTGTTTGTCATACCCGCAGATGGCATCAAGTACCAATGCGGCGTCCTCCACGGTCTTCGTGAGAGGGCCGATCTGATCAAGCGAGGACGCGAACGCGATGAGCCCATAGCGCGAAACCCGGCCATAGGTCGGCTTCATGCCGACCACGCCGCAGAACGCCGCGGGCTGACGGATGGAACCGCCGGTATCGGAGCCGAGAGCAAACACCGCCTCGTCCGCGGCCACCGCCGCTGCGGAACCGCCGGAGCTTCCGCCCGGCACGCGGGTGAGGTCGCGGGGGTTTTTCGTCAGCTGCATGGCGGAGTTTTCGGTGCTGGAGCCCATCGCAAATTCATCCATGTTGGCCTTGCCTAAAAACACACAGCCCGCTTCTTCAAGCTTCTGCACCGCAGTCGCATTATAGGGCGAGCGGAAGCCGGAAAGCATTTTGGAAGCGCATGTCGTGTGTCCCCAGGTGGTGCACATGTTGTCCTTCAATGCAAGCGGCACGCCCGCAAGCGGGGAAAGTGCTGCGCCGCTCTTGCGCTGTTGATCGATCACATCCGCCTGCCTGAGGGCATGCTCGGAAGCGACGGAAAGGTAAGCGCCGATGCTGCCGTCCGTTTTTTCGATGCGCGCCAGATAGGCCTGTGTGGCCTCCCGCGCGGAAATTTCCTTTGCCTGCAACCGCGCGCTAAGCGCAGCCGCACTCAACCGTGTCAATTCTTTCATGTCCGTCCCCCCTACTCAATAGCGCTGGGCACGCGGATATAGTCCCCGTGCATGGAGGGCACGTTTTCTAAGAGCGCCTCCCGCTCGCACGTTCTTGCCTCATCTGCGCGGAATACGTTGTTTAGCGGCACCACATGCGCCGTTACGGGCACACAGCCCGTATCTACACTGTCGAGCTGCCCGGCAAAGCCGATGATGCCGGAAAGCTCCTGCTGCATATTCTTTTGTTCAATATCGGTCAGCTGCAAGGAGGCAAGCTGCGCCACCCGCCCGATATCGAACGCTTCCCCCGCGGCTTTCTTTTTTTGTTGCTTTTCATCTGCGGAGGCCGCTGCGGGCTTCAAGTCCCCGGTGAGGATGTGCAACTCCTTGAGCTGCGCCGCATCCACAGGATCGGGCGCGTTGGTGAGCAGGCACCTTGCGTCCTTCGTCTTGGGGAAGGCGGTGACGTCGCGCAGCGAGTCGGCCCCTAAGAGCAGCATCACAAGCCTGTCAAGGCCGAACGCGAACCCGCCGTGCGGGGGCGTGCCGTAGCGGAACGCCCGGATAAAGAAGCCGAACCTGTGCTCCGCCTCTTTATCGGATAATCCCAGTGCCCGAAACATCAGCTTCTGCACCTCGCTGTTGTGGATACGGATGCTGCCGCTGCCAAGCTCAATGCCGTTGAGCACCACGTCATACGCCTGCGCGCGTACGCGGCCGGGGTCGGTGAACAGGTAGGGGACGT
>JAEYLA010000151.1 GCA_023461495.1 Bacillota bacterium
CGTTTCATATCGTTCTCCTTTATTCCAGATTCATGGCCTCGATCGGCACCAGCCGCGACGCCTTCCATGCGGGATAAAACCCGAATACCGTGCCCGTAAACACCGCGAACACCAGCGCAAGCAAATAACCCCACAGGCTTGCCTCCACACGCATGCCCAATAGCTCCACCAGCGGCAGCAGCCCGAAGCTTAAGCCGACGCCTACAATTCCCCCGATGACGGAGATGATGCAGGCCTCCAGCAAAAACTCCAGCAGTATGGTCTTTTTAGAGCAGCCGACGGCCTTTAATAAGCCGATTTCCGAGGTGCGCTCTTTGACGGAAACGAACATGACGTTCATAATCCCGATGCCGCCCACAATGAACACGATGGAAGCAACGCCAAGCAGCAGCAGCGCCAGCGTGTTCGCGGAACTCGACGCCGCCTCCATGGCGCTGCCCGCGTCGGCTATGTCAAAAAAGGCGTCTGGATAGTTTTCCGTGAGCAGCGCTTGAATATCTTCCATCGCCTGCGGCACATCCGCCACATCTTCCGCAACCGCTGCAATCTTGGGTTCCGCGGTAGCGCCGAAGATCTGCTTCTGCGCCGTCGTATATGGAAGGTATACCGCTTCATCGGGGCTGATGCCGGAGGAGACGCTGCCCATGCTATTGAGCACGCCGACGATCTCATAGTTCTTGCCGTCTATCGTCAGATAGTCTCCATATGCGTAGGCGGCATAGGTAAAGAGTTCTTCCGCGAGACCATAGCCAATGACGCAGACATAATCCTCATACTCGGCATCCGCTTCCTCAAGAAAGCGTCCATAAAGCACGGAAAGGTTACTCACATTCCGGTAATCCGCATAGATGCCGACGACAGTAGCTGTTTTTTCCTCCTCCAGCGAGCCGCCGTAAATACTCGTTTCCCCGCTTTGGAGAATGGTGACCTCCTTCAACCCCTCAACCAGGGAACGGATGTCCTCCACATCGTCTATCGTGAGACGTGTTGCCACCCTGCGGCTGCTGGAGCCGCCGCCCATACCCCCGCCAAAACTTCCCCCGCCGCCCATGCCCGGCGGGCCGCCTGCAGAGAAGGTCACGCTGCCGCCGCTGCGCGCGATGCGCTGCCGGATTTCATTAAAATCCATCTGCGGCATGCTACCCGCCATGCCGCCGGGGCCGCCCTGCACCATGGCATCCATGTCCACGCCGTCGCCCACGCTCACATCGATTGCGCCCGCGTTCAGGTTTTTGAACTGGTCGGCAACATCCGCCTGCCCGCCGCGGCCGATGGCGATGACGATGACGATGGTCGCGGCGCCAACAATGATGCCAAGCGACGTCATCATCATTTTGAACTTGTTCTCAATGATGTTGATCCACACCAGCCGCAGGACTTCGGAAAGCTGCATCATCCGCGCCCCACCGCACTTTCTACCCGTATGATATCCCCTTCCGAAAGCCCTTCTGTAATTTCCACATAGCGCCCGTCGGAGAAGCCGGTTTTTACCTGGGCCGTCACCGCCGCACCGTCCACCACCTTCTGCACGGTTGCAACGCCGTCCGTATTGGTGATTGCCGCCGCATTGATATAGAGTACGTCCAGCGCCGCCCGCTGTACGAGCGTGACGTCGGCGCTCATTCCCTCATACATCAGCTGGGTGTTCTCTCCTTTGAGCCGGACATTGACGGTATAGCTGACGGTTGCGGCGCCGGAGCGGGAGGATTCTACCGTGATGGCGTCCACCATAGCCTCAAAGCTCTGCCCTTCAAACGCCGTCATGGCGACATTCGCCTCCTGTCCGATGGAAACGCCCAGAATATCCTCCTCCGAAATGGTGATGGGCACATAGACGCTTGCAATATCCGTCAGGGTGCAAAGCGTCTGCTCCATGAGCATGCCAAGGTCTTCGTTGTAGGTCACGTCAAACGAATCCCCCGCTTCGACGTTGACGCTTGCCACCATGCCGGTACAGGGGGACAGCACAAGTCCGTCAAGGGCGATGCTCTTCTTAAGCTCCTCAATTTCCGCCAAGAGCGTGTCGTATTTTTCCTGTGCTGCGTCCACCTTCTGCTGGAGCTGCAGCTCCGCAAGCTCCAGCGTGGTCTTCGCGGTGGACGCGACGCTTTTCGCCAAATCTTTGTCCTGATCCGCGTTGGTGCTGCCCGAGGTGAGCGCAAGGTTCGCTTTTGCAAGCGCAAGCCGCGTCTTTTCCACATTGGCGGCATATGCTGCAAGCTGATCCGCCACATCCGCTTCGTCCTCTACGCCGTTGCCGTAGGTTTCGGTAAATTCTGTTTTATAATCGTTATAAATGCTCTGGTAGGAAGACAGCTTGCTTTTGAGGGAAGAAAGGCTGCTGGATGACGCGAGCGACTCCTGCTCGTCAATCTCGCCCTGAATTTCTTCAAGGTATTCTTTCAGGCTCTCGAGATACGCCTTGTTGGTCTTAAAGCTCGCACTTGCCTGCAGATAATTGTTGTAGACTTTTTGGGCATCCACATACGCCTTATCCGCATTGGTGACGGCAAGCTGCAATTCCTCCACCGTCAGGGTTTCCTGCGAGGAGGCGAGCTTGCCGCTTTCGATGCTGGTTTCATAATCCTGCTTTGCTTTTAAAATGCCCGTCTGCTGGTCAAGCTTTGCTTTTTCCACTTCAAGGCCCGCCTGCTCCAAGGTAAGTTCATAGCTCTGGAGCCCTGCTGCGATTTCATCCGCATTGAGCTTTATCAATGGATCGCCCTCCTTGACGGAGGAGCCGGCTTTGACATAGACCTCCTCCACCGTAGAAGAGACGGAGACCGTCACCGTTTCGCGCTCGAGCGAGATCGAAGAGCTTTCGCTCTGCCCGACGATGATATCGCCGCGCGCTACCTGATATTCCCGGTAGAGTGCTTCGCTCTGCGCGTTCTGCCCCTTGGGCAGCACAATCAGCAGCACCGCCGCCGCCGCGAGCAGGCCGCCGCCCAGCACAAAGAATACCCATTTTTTCTTTTTGGGCTTTATCTGCCCCTCCTGCTCGCCAAGCAAATTGAGAATTTCTTCTCCGCTGTGCTTGCGCCTGCCTTTTTGTCCGTCTTTACGCTGCATGCCGGCCTTACCCCTCCTGAACCAAAAACTCGTACGCTCGGAATTCATTTTTTTGCCATTATAACGAACGAGGCTTTAGGAAGGCTTAAAGAATAGCCCTTTGTCACAATCCAGCCAAAATCTGTACCTGGTTTGCCATGCTTTTTAAGCCTTGTTTCATACATGTCTGGAAAAAGTATGGTACGATACTGACAACGCTTGGAATTCACAATACAACAGGTTGAGGTGAAGCCGGTGAAATTGTTGCTTATAGAAGATGAACGGGCGATGGCGAACGCTCTCGAAGAGGCGTTCTTAAAAAGCGGCTACGCGATGCAGCTTGCGTATGACGGTACGGAAGGGATGCGCTTTGCGCTCAATGAAAGCTTTGATGTGATCGTGATGGACGTGATGCTGCCCGGACACAGCGGCCTCTCCATCCTGCGCGCCATGCGGCAGCAGAAGCGCGCCACGCCTGTGCTGCTGTTGACTGCCCGCACGGACGTCAGCGACCGGGTCGTGGGGCTGGACTGCGGCGCGGATGATTATCTGACAAAGCCGTTTGCGCTTGAGGAGCTTCTGGCGCGCGTGCGGGCATTGAGCCGCCGCTCCACGGAGCTTGAAAAAAACGATGCGCTGCACTTTGCGGATATTACGCTGATGCCGCACGCGTACACGCTTACCTGTGGGCAGGAAAGTGTGAGGCTCAGCAAGCGCGAGACCGAAATCTTTTCTTACTTTTTACAGCGCAAGCATACTGCCGTGCAAAAGGAAGACCTCTACATCAAAATTTGGGGGTATGACAATACGGCGGATATTTCCATTGTGGAGGTATACATCTCCTTTCTGCGCAAGAAGCTTCACCACATCCACGCCCATGTGGAAATACAAAGCGTGCGCGGGGTAGGCTACCGCCTGTTGGATACGCTATGAGAAAAAAGCACAATAGCTCCCCGTTCCGTGAGAATGCCGGCCTGCAGCGCCTAAAGGCGCATATGGTGCGCATCAATATGGCGCTGTTGACCGGGGTGCTCATTGGCGTCATCGCCATTTTGCTGCTGCTCCTTGGCGCGCAGAACAAGCGCGCGACGGAGGATGCCCTTGGCCGGATGCTGAGCGCCCGCATACAGGGCGGCCCCGGGCAGCGTCCGCTGTTTGGCGGCGTACTGATTGAGTATGATGCGGAGAGCGCAACGCTTCGCAAAACCAATCCGCCGGAGCTTTCCGAAGAAACGGTGGAGCGGATGAAGGCGCTCGCCCTTGCGCAGAACAAACAGAGCGGCGAGGTCGTATTTAACGATTACGCGTTCGCATATGAGATCCGCGCGTCAGGTCCCGCGCACAAAATTGCGTTTGTGGACATCAGCCCCCAACGGGAGATGCTGCAAAATGCCCTGCTGATTTGCCTGGGTGCAGGCTCCCTAAGCTTATTGGCGCTGTGGGGCCTGAGCCGGTATCTTGCGGACCGCGCGGTGCAGCCGGTACAGCAGGCGTTTGTGCGGCAGAAGACGTTTGTTGCCGACGCCTCCCATGAGCTGAAAACCCCGCTCGCCATACTCAACGCGAATTTATCCTTGATGAAGGACTCCCTCCCCGAAACCGCGCCGGAGCAACGCTACCTGCGCGTGATGGAAGAACAGGAAACGCGCATGGCGAATTTGATTGCGGATATGCTGGAGCTTGCGCGGCTTGATGAAGCGGGCAGCCATACGGTGTATACAACAACAGATTTAAGCGCCCTTGTGGAAGGGCAATTGCTTTCCTTTGACGCGCTCCTGTATGAGCAGGGGCTGTCGCTGACAACATCCGTAGCCCCGGATGTGACAATAGAAAGCGATGTGCTTTCGATCGAAAAGCTCCTTGGCATCCTCCTTGACAACGCCTGCCGTCATACGCCGTGCGGCGGCACCGTAACGGTTTCCCTGCAAAATGACCGCAGCGTTACATTGGCGGTAGAGAACACAGGCGCCGGTATCGAGCCCGGACATCTCTTGCATTTGTTTGATCGGTTCTACCGGGTGGACAGCGCCCGCGCGCGGGACAGCGGCGGATATGGGCTGGGCCTTGCCATTGCCCAGGCAATTGCTGTTGCGCACGGCGGCGAGATCCGCGCCGAGAGTGAAGTGGGCAGGTACACGCGCTTTATCGTCCAGTTTTCATGACTCAACCGCAATAAAAAGGCCTCCGTCCGGATCATGGTCCAGCGGAGGCTTTTTGCGGTCATACGCTTTTGGATTTGGGGGTTTGCGGGTGACGGGGTTGAACGTGCCCCAGGTCGTCCGCTGTGCGCGGTCGAGCGCGCGCTTCACCTTTTTACTGAGCTTTTGCTTTGGAACGAATTTTTCCATATTGCACACATCCTTTCCTAACTGGGTTTTGCCGCGCGTTTGTGCGGCATGTGGTATACTTACTATCAGCGTTATTATGCGCGGCAACCGCCGCGCGTGATACCTGTTTTGTTAATAAAGGAGCGCAAACGCATGGGCCTGACTGTCGTATCCTATCTTGCTTTGGACGTGGAAACGCCCAATGCGCGCGCCGACGCGCTCTGCTCCATCGGGGTAATCTATAAGGAGTATGGGAAAACCGTATTCGAGCGGGAGTACCTTGTGAACCCCGAAACGCATTTTGACCCGTTCAACATCGATATCCACGGCATCACGCCGTCTATGGTGTATAATGCGCCTGCCTTCCCGGAAATCTGGGAGGAAATCGCCCCTTACGCGCAGCGCATGCCCGTGCTTGCGCACAACGCGGTCTTTGACCTCTCCGTCATCACCCGCACGCTTGAGCGCTACAGCGTTGCCGCGCCCGTGTTCCAATACATCTGCACCTGCCGCTTGGCACAGCGGCACATTGAAAAAGAGCGCTTTGGCAACCACCGTCTCAACACCTTGTGCGACGGGCTAGATCTGCCTTTGACGCGCCACCACAACGCGCTCTATGACGCGCAGGCCTGCGCGGCGCTCTTTGACCTGCTGCTCGACCGCTACGGCGTGGATGAAACGGACCTGCGCCAGTATCCCGCCGCCAAGAAGACGCCCAAGCGAGCAACTTCCAAGAAGAAGGCGCAGGAACATAC
>JAEYLA010000152.1 GCA_023461495.1 Bacillota bacterium
TTGGGCTTGACTGTATGGTTACAAAAGACCCGGTATCCGGCCTGCCCTTTGTCGTGCCCATGGGGAGATACCATGTAAACGCAACATAAGGTTACAACAGAAAGCCCGTGGAAAGCTCCACGGGCTACAGGCCATCGACAAAGTCCTGCGGACTTTATCGATGGGTCTTCTGCGGGTTAAAATGCCGCTAATGGCGGCATTTTTTACCCCGATTTGACGCACATGTCGTCAAATCGGATTGAAAGTGGGGGATTTGCGAATCCCCCACACCCCCTAGGAGGGTTTGTCGACACTCTAAAGCCCGGGCGAGCCCGGGCTTTTTGAGTAATCTCCGTTGCAAGCACTACGCTTCGATCAGGCACTTGCCCGTCATATCCTCGGGCACAGGCAAGCCTAAGAGGGTGAGGATTGTCGGCGAAAGGTCGGAGAGCCTGCCACCCGCACGCAGCTTCACATTCTTGCGCTGCGCGTCTACCAAAATGCAGGGCACAAGGCTTGTGGTGTGCGCCGTGAACGGGCCGCCCGTTTCGGGGTCTATCATCATTTCCGCGTTGCCATGGTCGGCCGTGATAATGCAGCGTCCGCCCATCTCGAGGATAGCGTCCACCACCTGCTTTACGCAGGTGTCCACCGCATGCACGGCAGCCATTGCGGCTTCCATAATGCCTGTATGGCCGACCATATCGGGGTTGGCGAAGTTTAAGATCATCACGTCATACGCGCCGCTCTTGACGCGCGTGACCGCCTCCTCCGTTACCTCATACGCGCTCATTTCCGGTTTCAGGTCATAGGTTGCGACCTTGGGGGAAGGGATGAGCGCACGGTCTTCTCCCGTATACGGCTGCTCTACGCCGCCGTTGAAGAAGAACGTGACATGCGCGTACTTTTCCGTCTCCGCGATGCGCAGCTGCGTTTTTCCGAGCTTTGCAAGGTACTCGCCCAATGTGTTTGTGAGCGCCACAGGCAGGTACGCCACGTTGACATATGGCCCAAACGTTTTGTCGTACTGGGTCATCGTCACATAGTAAAGCGGGAAGTACGTGCGCGGGAACCCGTCAAACTCCGGCAGGATCAGCGCGCGGGAAATTTCGCGCGCGCGGTCGGGACGGAAATTGTAGAAAATCACACTGTCGTTTGCGGAAATGGTCGCAACGGGCATGCCGTTTTCCGTAACCACGGCGGGGAGCACAAACTCATCCATCACGCCCGCCTCATAGGAGCGCTCCATGGCGGAAACTGCGCTCCCCACCGCAACGCCGGTGCCGTACACCATGGCGTCATACGCCTTTTGTACGCGCTCGTAGCGATTGTCACGGTCCATGGCATAATAGCGGCCCATGACGGTTGCGATCTTGCCGCAGCCAAGCTCCTTGAGCTCCGCTTCCAGCTGTTCAATAAAGCCCTTGCCGCTGTCGGGCGCGACATCGCGGCCATCCATAAAGCAGTGGATGAACACGCGTGTAAGCCCCTTATCCCGGGCAAGCTTTACAAGTGCATACAGGTGCGTCAAATGGCTGTGTACGCCGCCGTCCGAGCAAAGGCCCATCAGGTGCAGGGCGGACTCATGCCTGCGGCAGTTTTCAATCGCGCCGAAAAACGCGGGGTTCTCAAAGAAGTCCCCGTCGGTAATGGATTTGCTGATGCGGGTGAACTCCTGATACACGATACGGCCAGCGCCGATGTTCAGGTGCCCAACCTCGGAGTTGCCCATCTGCCCTTCGGGCAGGCCCACATCCATGCCGCTTGCGCCGATGCGGGTATGCGGGTATTTTTCCCACAGCGCCATAACATTCCTGGCGCCGTCAGCTAGGATGGCGTTGCCTTCCGCTTCCTTCCGGCAACCGAAGCCATCGAGTATGATCAATGCGGTAACTGCCTTCATGTGCACCTCAATAATTGACGACCTTGGAGAAATCCTCGGCCTTCAGGCTCGCGCCGCCGATAAGGCCGCCGTCGATCTCGGGCATGGCCATCAGTTCGGAAGCGTTCTTGGGATTCATGCTGCCGCCGTATTGGATGCGTACCTTTTCGGCGGTTTCCTTGCCATATACGCCTGCAACCGCTGCGCGCACAACGCCGACAGTTTCGTTCGCCTGCTCATTGGTGGCGGTCCTTCCGGTGCCGATGGCCCAGATGGGTTCATACGCGATAACGAGCTTTTCTGCATCCGCAGCGGCGATATCCTTCAATGCCGCGACCGTCTGGCCGGAAACGAATGCGTCGGTCTCGCCCGCTTCGCGCTGGTCAAGCGATTCGCCTACGCAGATGATGGGCGTGATGCCCGCAGCAATCGCCGCCTTGGCGCGCGCGTTGACGCTTTCATCGGTTTCACCAAAGTACTGCCTGCGCTCGCTGTGGCCGATGATGGCGTAGGAAACACCAAACGCCTTGAGCATATCCGCGCTGACTTCGCCGGTGAACGCGCCTTTTGCCACCCAGTGGATGCTCTGGGAGCCAAGTTTGATGTTGGTGCCCGCGAGGAGCGGCTGCACCACCGCGAGATCCACATATGGCGGGCAGACGACGACTTCCGCCTTCGCGTCCTTCACCAGGGGAATGAGTTCGGTAACAAGTGTCTTCGCCTCGTCGGGCGTCATATTCATTTTCCAGTTGCCTGCAATGATGGGTTTGCGCATGGATTGAAATCCTCCTAAAAATTGATTGGGGAACGCCGGGGCTCTGCCCCAGTCCCCGCCAAAGGGACATGTCCCTTTGGAATCCCTTTTGTCAGGAACGTCCTGAATAGACATTCCTGGAAATGGGTTCTTAGGGGCTTTCCGAAGGAAAGCGGGTTCGGTGCCCGAAGGGGAGAAACCGATCCGGCGAATCGGTTTCAGAACCCTGGGTACCTTGCTTACGCCCCTAAGTGGGGTGCAGGGGTGAAACCCCTGTAAAATCTCTTACTTATCGTTGAGTGCGGCCACGCCGGGCAGCGCCTTGCCTTCCAAGAACTCAAGAGAAGCGCCGCCGCCGGTGGAGATGTGGGTCATCTTCGCGGCAAAGCCGAGCTTCTTGACAGCAGACGCGGAATCGCCGCCGCCGATGATGGTGGTGCCGTTGCAATCCGCGCAGGCCTGCGCCACAGCCTTGGTGCCCTCCGCAAACGCGGGGAATTCAAACACGCCCATGGGCCCGTTCCAGATGACGGTCTTTGCGGCCTTAATGGTTTCCGCAAACAGCTTTGCGCTTTCCGGCCCGATGTCAAGGCCCATCCAGCCTTCGGGGATGGCATCGGCCTTTACGGTCTTATGCTCGGCATCCGCGGCAAACGCTGTTGCGACCACTGTATCAACGGGGAGGAGCAGGTTCACGCCCTTTTCCTTTGCCTGCTTCATGAGATCGCGGGCAAGGTCAATGCTCTCGGCATCAAGAAGCGAAGAGCCGATTTCATAACCCATAGCCTTGTAGAAAGTAAACATCATGCCGCCGCCAATGATAAGGCTGTCGCACTTGTTCAGCAAGTTGGTGATGACGCCGATCTTATCCGCAACCTTTGCGCCGCCAAGGATGGCGACAAACGGACGGATGGGGTTATCGAGCGCTTCGCCCATGATGGAAAGCTCCTTGCCGATGAGGAAGCCCGCAACTGCCGGCAGATAGGCCGCAACGCCCGCCGTGGACGCATGCGCGCGGTGCACGGTGCCAAACGCGTCGGACACGAAGATGTCCGCCAAAGACGCGAGCTTGCGGGAGAATTCGGGATCGTTGTCCGTTTCTTCCTTGTGGAAGCGAACGTTTTCAAGCAGCACGACTTCACCATCCTGCATGGCGGCGATGGCTGCATTGGCGCTTTCGCCGATGGTGTCCTCGGCGAACACAACCTTCACGCCGGAAAGATGAGAAGCGAGCTTCGCCGCAACGGGGCGCAGGGAGTACTGCGGGTCCACCTTGCCCTTGGGACGGCCAAGATGGGAGCAGAGGATGACCTTTGCACCCTGCTCAAGCAGGTATTTGATGGAGGGAAGCGCCGCAACAATGCGCTTATCGTCCGTTACGTTGCCCGCTGCATCCAAGGGAACGTTGAAATCCACGCGTACCAATACGCGCTTGCCTTTTACATCGATGTCCTGTATGGTTTTCTTTGCCATATCCATTCCTCCTGCCTTATAATAATTATTTCTTATAATACCGCCAAGCTTTTTGCACAGGTTTTCCCTATGCTCTGCTGTTATTTTAACATATTGGGCCGCACGCGCAAGGGGATTCTAAGGCTCCGTGCAATTCGCAGTTGAAAAATATCCTCCTAAAAAAAGAAGGGATGCTTATACCTGAATATGTGCTGGCAGGGTAAACGGCTTTTTCGGGGTCACTTCGTCGATAGGGCCGCCGCCCAGGCATGTTTCGCCGTCGTAAAACACGGTCCACTGGCCCAAAGTTACCGCGCGCTGGGGTTCTAAAAACGTCACGCGCGCACCTTCGCCGTCCAAGAAGACTTCCACACGCTGGTCGGGCTGGCGGTAGCGAAACTTTGCCGTGCAGAAAAAACGCTCAGCAGGCGCTTCCCCTGCAATCCAGTTGACCTTTTTGCTGAGAAGGGCTGTAGAAAACAGCTCGTCCTGCTCGCCCTGCTGCACGATCAGACGGTTGTGTTCCATATCCTTGCCGATGACAAACCAGCTTTCCCCCGAGCCCTCTTTTCTTCCGCCGATCCCTAACCCCTTTCTCTGGCCCGGCGTATAATACATCAAGCCGTCGTGGCGGCCGATGACGCGTCCGGACAAATCCACCATATCCCCGGGCTGCGCGGGCAGGAACTGCATCAAAAATTGCTTAAAATTTCGCTCGCCGATAAAGCAGACGCCGGTGCTGTCCTTTTTATCGGCATTGATGAGGCCGTGCTCGCGCGCAATACGCCGCACCTCGCCTTTTTCAAGCTCCCCAATCGGAAACACAACATCCATGAGCTGGCGCTGGGTCAGCCCCGCCAAAAAGTAGGTCTGGTCCTTATTGGCGTCCATTGCGCGCAACAAGCGCACCCGCCCCCCGTCATGCGCCGTGCGGGCATAATGGCCGGTTGCAAGGTGCGCCATATCCGCCGTATGGGAAAGCTCCAAAAACGAACGGAACTTAATTTCCGCATTGCACAGGATATCCGGGTTGGGCGTACGTCCCAGCCGATATTCTGAAAGAAAATAGGCGAACACCCGTTCCCGGTACTCCTTGGCGAAGTTGACGGTATAGTACGGGATGCCGATGTTGTCCGCAACGCGGCGGACGTCCTCATAGTCCTCCGCGGCGGTGCAGACGCCGTCCTCCCCCTCTTCCTCCCAATTTTTCATAAAAACGCCCACGACCTCATGGCCCTGCTGTTTTAACAGCAGCGCCGCAACGGCGGAGTCCACCCCGCCGGACATCCCAACCATAATACGCGCCATGTTTTATAACACTGCGATGGATTTTACTTCAAAGCCCGCTTCCGAAATGGCCTCCTTGAGCGCGTCGGTGCCGCCATCCCACAAAACGTCGGCGCTGCCCACCTGCACGTCATTCACGGTCGCGTTGAGCGCGGTTAACGCATTTGTCACGCTGCGTACGCAATGCGCGCAGCCCATACCCTCGATTTCAAGCCTGTAGTGCCTCATTTCCATTGTCCTTTCCGGCGCTTAGAGCGCCTAAGCTATTTCAACCAGTATACCACGAAGGGCAAGAAACATGAATGCGCCTAAGCTTACCGGATTGCAAAGAAATTGAAAAAACAGTGCGGCTTTGCGTTGTAACCAATTTTTACGGCCTTGCGTACTATATACCATCGGCGTCGAAACCAGCGCCAATCGCTCAAAAAACAAGGAGGCTTTTTGTATGGGCTGTTTCAATTGCAACACTGGAGATAACAACTGGTGGATCATCATCCTGTTGCTCTTGCTCTGCTGCAGCGAAGATAATGCTTGCATCAACAGCATTCGTAACTGCGTCTGTGGCGATAACCTGATCTGGATCCTTGCCCTGCTGTTCCTCTGCAACGGCAACTGCGGCAACCGCGATACCTGCGGCACCCGGGACACCTGCGGCTGCGGCTGCAACTAAGAAAAACTGATCGGTAAATAGAGATAAACAGGATGCATATGCATCCTGTTTTTTTGTCAAAAAGGCACCATGCCTCTTTGCAGAAACAGAAATTACCGTATATTTTCTTTTCACCAATACTTGACCAAAATAATGGGAAATGGTATAACGATTCAAAAGGATAAGGAGGACAGCTTTTTGAACACGCAAAAGCCGGTCACCCGTTTGACGCTTGCAGGGCTCCTGGCCGCGGTCGTTGTCATATTGACCATTGTTACCTATTTCCCGATTCCCGGCGTGGCGGGCGCATACATCAACCTTGGCGATGTGGGCGTGTATCTATGCGCATTCCTTTTAGGGTCCCCCTGGGGCGCGCTTACTGCCGCCGTTGGCAGCGGGCTTGCGGACCTTCTTCTGGGCAGCGCAATCTACGCAGGCCCTACCTTTGTGATCAAAGGCGGCATGGCGCTTGTGGTGGCTCTCCTCATTTCCCGCTGGAAAAAGCCTTTTCCGGCCGTGTTGTGCGCAGGCATCCTGATGCCCGCGGGCTATTTTATATTTGAAACCTTCCTGTATGGTGCTGCAACCGCCGCGATGAGCCTGCCGCTCAACGGCATCCAGTATGTTGTTGGCGTATTGCTGGGCTATGCCGCAATTCGCCTTTCCGGCAGGCTGCTGAACCGCTGATATGAACGAAATATATAAAACACCTTCCCGTGCCGCCACGGGAAGGTGTTTTTCGTCTATGCAAACTTTTGGCTATTTGCGCGCCTTTGCATAATCGCCGATTTTTTTGTCCATGCCCGAAATATGCTGGGTCAGCCACTGGATCATCACCTGGTTTGCTTCGAGGATCACCAGGATATTGCCGCCGGACTTGTCGTATTCTTCCTTGAGCTTTTTCAGGCGGGCAAGAAAATCCGTATGCGCCTTTTTCTGCAGCTCGTAATCCGGATATTTGATGGAGAGCATGTAGCGCTCCTCATCCGCAAAGTGCAGCTTCGTGTAGCTGTCCAAAAACCCCAGCAGCTCGCCGATATACTCGGCGGATTTGCGGTTTTTGCCCGCTTCAAACAATGCGTCCGCCTTATCAAACCAGGTTTTGTGCTGGTCGTCAATCGCTGCAACGCCCACGGAAAGATTCGGTGTCCACGGCATATCAA
>JAEYLA010000153.1 GCA_023461495.1 Bacillota bacterium
CCCTGAAGGTGGACATGTGGGCGGAGCTGTTTTTAGAAAACCGCGAATACCTCGCGGAGGAAGTGGATGCGCTGTGCGCGCGGCTTACAAGCTACGCCAAGGCGCTGCGCGAACAGGACATCACCGCTGTTTCGGAGCTGCTGCAGCGCGGCTGCGACGCGAAGCGGCACATGGAAGAAGAGGAGGCGCGCTATGCGGACGGTTCCCATCCGGACATCCAGATCCTATGACGTACGGATCGGCAGCGGCCTGTTAAAAGAGGCCGGCCGCCTGCTTTTAGAGGTGCAGTCCAAGTGCACCGTCGTACTGGTGAGCGACATGGCTGTGGACAGGCTCTATGGGGATATCGCCGCTGCTTCCTTAATAGAAGCGGGGTATCAGGTGGAACGCTTCTCCTTCCCGGCGGGCGAGCGGAGCAAGACGGTCAGCACCCTTTCCAATTTGCTGGAGTTCATGGGCGAAAAACGCATCACCCGCACGGACTGCATCGCGGCATTGGGCGGCGGCGTCACGGGAGACCTGGCAGGCTTTGCCGCAGCCGTATACCTGCGCGGTATCAAATATGTACAGCTGCCCACTACGCTGCTTGCGGCGGTGGATTCCTCCGTGGGCGGCAAGACGGCCATCGATTTAAAAGCGGGCAAGAACCTTGCAGGCGCGTTCCACCAGCCAGCCTTTGTATTGTGCGATACGGATACGCTAGAAACGCTCCCGGAGGAAGTGTTCCGGGACGGCCTGGCGGAATGCATCAAATACGGCGTGATCTGGGACGCAGAGCTGTTCCAAAAGTTCTCAGGTTCCTTGTCCGGCGAGGCGCTTGAAGAAATCATCGCGCGCTGCGTATGGATCAAGGGAGAAGTGGTGCGCGAAGATGAGTTTGAACTTGGCATCCGGCGTTTATTAAACTTTGGACACACCGCGGGCCACGCGGTGGAAAAGTGCAGCGGGTATTGTCTCCCCCACGGGCACGCCGTCGCCATTGGCATGGCGATCATGGCCCACGCGGCGTATGCGCGCGGCCTGTGCACGAAAGCGTGCAAGGACGATATTCTAACCATGCTTGCACACTGCAAGCTGCCCACGCAATCCCCCTACCCGGCCGCACAGCTTTATGAAGCGGCACTTGCAGACAAAAAACGCAAGGGCGGGCGCATTGCGCTCATCGTCCCGCGCGAAATTGGCAGGTGCGAAGTGCTGGAGCTGCCGGTTGAAGAACTGCTCTCCTTTTTAGAAAACGGAATGGAGGCCGATGCATGCATGCAGTAATACAGGGTTCGGCTCTGGGCGGAGCGTTTTGTGCCATACCCTCGAAATCCGACGCGCACCGGCTGCTCATCGCCGCATCCCTTGCGGCGAATCCCACGCAGGTGCTGCTTTCCCGCCGCTCGGCGGATATCGATGCGACCATTGCCTGCCTGCGCGCGCTTTATACGACGATATTGGAAACGCCCACAGGACTCGATATTTTCTCGCAGCCCAACGCCGCTTCCACTCCCATGCTCGATTGCGGGGAAAGCGGTACCACGCTCCGGCTGCTGCTGCCTGTTGCAGCCGCGCGCTATGATGAAGTACACCTTACCGGCCACGGGCGGCTGCCCGAGCGACCGCTGGAAGAATTGCTGCGCTGCCTGCGCGTCAACGGCACAACGGCGGACAGCACACACCTTCCTCTTATGCTCAGCGGCAGGCTGCACGCCGGTATCTTTGAAATTGACGGCAATATCAGCTCCCAGTATATTTCCGGACTGCTGCTTGCGCTGCCGCTCTTGTATGGAGACAGCGAAATCAGGCTATTGAGCCCGCTCGAGTCCTCCGGCTATGTGGATTTGACGCTCTCTACGCTTGCAAGGTTCCGCATCAAGGCGCGCACCACACCAAACGGCTTTTTTGTCCCCGGCGGACAAACCTACCATTCCCCCGGCCGTATCGCCGTGGAGGGCGATTGGTCCAATGCCGCGTTTTTCCTGGCTGCGGGCGCTTTGCACCATCCCGTCAGCTGTACGGGGCTTTCCGTGACCACTCACCAGCCGGATTTCACGATCCTGGAGCTGTTGCAGCGCTTTGGCGCGGACGTTGCGCTGGAAGAAAACGAAATCACCGTTTCCCCCGCGCCGCTATCCGGCATTACGGCGGATGTTTCCGAGATGCCGGACCTTGTGCCCATACTTGCCGTGCTCGGCGCGTGCTCCCAAGGCCATACCCAGCTTACCAACGCAAAACGCCTCCGCCTGAAGGAGAGCGACCGTTTAAAAACCACCACCGCCATGCTGCGCGCCTTTGGTGTGCGCATCAAGGAGCTCGAGGACGCGCTCATCATCACAGGAGACGGCACCCCGTTGCGGGGAGGCGCTGTGATCGACTGCTGCAACGACCACCGCATCGCGATGGCAGCCGCCATCGCCGCAAGCAAGGCAAATGGCGAAACGACGCTGCTTGGCGCCGGCTGCGTAGAGAAATCTCATCCCACCTTTTTTGAGGAATTTCAGATGCTCGGGGGGAACGTCCATGTCGTCTAGCTTTGGAGAATGCATGCGCGTAAGCATATTCGGCCAGTCCCACGGCACGGCGATCGGCGTTGTGATTGACGGCCTGCCTGCCGGGGAACGGATTGACCTACCTGCGCTGCACGCCTTTCTGCAGCGCCGCGCGCCGGGCCGCGCGGCCTACGCCACCAAGCGGAAAGAAGCGGATGAACCGCAGTTTCTTTCCGGCATTGTCGACGGCGTTACCTGCGGCGCACCCATCTGCGCCATGATTGAAAACACCAACGCGCACTCTTCAGATTATAAAAACCTTGCGCGCGTTCCCCGCCCCGGCCATGCGGATTTTGCCGCCATGCTGCGGGACGGCCCCGCAATTGATCTGCGCGGCGGCGGGCATTTTTCCGGCCGCCTGAC
>JAEYLA010000154.1 GCA_023461495.1 Bacillota bacterium
GCGCCCGCCGTAGGCGCTGCGACAATGCGGCCCATGGAAGCGTTCACCTCCACGACCGCCATCGCGGCGGCTGCAGCCTGCGCCGCATCTTCCCCGAGAAGCGCGCCCGGCGCATACGCATACAGCCGCGCAGCGTCTCCGCCCGAGAGGCCGCTCAAGGACCGGACATCCCCTTTGAGGCCGCGCGCAACGCCTTCGTGCATCACCGCAAGGTTCTTTTTCATTTCTTTGCGGATATGGGTGCGGCTAAGCTCGCTTCTGTGTTCTTCGCGAAGCTGCATCGCTTCTGCAATGGTAATGTTGTGTTCCTGACAAACCGAGAGCAATTCCGTGCCGGAGCGAAAATCCAACATATCCACCTCCTATACGGCGTATACGGCCGTAATACCGTCCGAAAGGCCCATAATGAGATTGCGCGTGGAAGCGTCCACCATCTGATCCGATTCAATGATCATATAGGCGTCCGCGCCCTTCCCGTGGCGGAACACGCGCATGAATGCAATGTTGATGTGGTGCTGCGCCAGGACATGCGTCACCACCGCCACAACGCCGGGCACATCCTGATATTGAATGATCAGTGTGGGATAATCGCCCGTGAGCTCCACATCAAGCCCATTGATCTCAACAATGCGGATGTTGCCGCCGCCGATGGATTCGCCTACAATCTCCGTAGCGCTTCCGTCCCTGCGGGTGATATGGATGCACACCGTGTTGGGGTGGCTGCGCGTTTCTTCGCTGTAAGAAAATGAAACCGAGACGCCGGCCTCCATTGCCGCCTCATATGCGTTTATAATGCCCGGGTCGTCGGGCATCATGCCCAGAACGCCGGCAATCAGCGCCTTGTCCGTACCGTGCCCCGCGCCAGTCTTTGCAAAAGACCCATAGAGCGTGAACGTTACGGCTGCAATCTCCCCTCCCGCAATGCGACGCGCGGTGTTCGCAAGGCGGCATGCCCCCGCCGTATGGGAGCTAGATGGTCCCGTCATCCTGGGACCGATAATGTCAAACACGCTGTATTCCGCCATAGTCTCCTCCTGAAATTCCTTTCCCCACTATACCGCAAATGCACTGCCCGGACAAGCCCGGAAGTGCAGACAAACAGTGAATTCTACGCTTCGCCGAATGCTTACAAAAATGATGCAATATCCGTATGTATTTTTTCAACAAAAAAGGGTATGATTTTCATTGAATAACGCACAGGTTTTTCCACAAAAGCCAAATTCATTCTTGAAGGAGTGAACCGCATGAAAAAAATCGCCTGCCTGCTGCTGGTCCTGCTGCTGTTGGTTACGGTATTCGGCTGCAAGCCCGCCGTCTCCGTAGAAATGACGCCTGCACCCATAGCGACGCCCGCTTCTCCTTCTTCCGCCCCCGTAGCCGCGCCAGCTTATACGCCGGTGCCAGCACCTACGCCGCTCACATTCCCGGCAAAGGGCTATTGTAACGGCGAGGGCGTCAACCTGCGCGCGGAACCCTCCAAAACCGCAGACATCCTGGACATCCTTGGAGAAAATGTCGTATTGGATGTGATGTCGCTCAAGGATGAGTGGTATATGGTACATTATGAGGGATTGACCGCCTATATCAGCGAGGGGCTCGTCACCATCGGCGATCCTCCCCGGCCGCACAATATGCGCTGGGCAAAAATCAACGTCGCGGAAGCGCAGCTCTACAAATCCCTTTCCGATACCGATCTTTCCGAAGTCAAGCTCAAGCAGGGCGATGTTGTAAAGGTGCTGCGCGCGCTCAACGGTTACCTGCATGTCGTTTATAACGGAACGCTGCAACGCTATCTGAAGGAGACGGACGCGACATTCCTTACCGCGGAGGAAGCCGCGGCGCTCACCACAGCCGTCCCGGAGGAAGGCTCCTTCCCGACGCCGAAGGATACGCCAAAGCCCACCGCCACGCCGTAACCCGAAGAAATCAGGAGAGACGCCAAACGCCCCCGCAGAACATCTGCGGGGGCGTCTTCCTACTTATTTTTCCGAATTCACAACAAAAGGCAAAACCGCCTGTGCGGTTCATACCGCTCCTGTTTCCCTGCGCCGCGTCAAAATGGGCATAGTACACCCTGCTTTGCCACAGCAGTGCGTTTTACGAATGGCGGGGGTTGCTGCGCACGGCGGCAATGGCCTTGAGAACCGCCCCGGTGATATCCGCCTGAAACTGCGTGCTCATCGCGTTAAACCGCGTAAAAATATCGCCGCTCAGGCTGCTGGTGTATTTCGCAGGCAGGTTGTTGAGCGAAAGCGCCATCACATCCATACGGCACTGTTCGCAGCGGCACACATCTTCCTGCTGCATCAGTTCGTCAAGCTTACTTTCCACCAGCGCTTCCATAAGATTGACAGGGTTTGTTTTTGTTTCCACTCAGATCATCCTTTCGTATGATGCGACTCTGGAACGGAAGCCATACATTTACACGATATATTATATCATATATGATATAGCATAAAATTCCAATACAAAAATCGGGCACGCACACTTGCGGCAGGATTGTTACAGATTCAGCATAGCATACGCCAACAGCCGATGCAAACCGAATATTGGCGTATTTTGTCAATGCCGGACATTTTCTTGCGATTCCGCCACGTCTTTTGCGCTTTTGCCCATTATCTGCTATACTATAGGATACGATTTTTAAGAGTGTGAGGTAGCTTCCAACATGGATTTTCCCCAAAAGCTCTCCGAAGCGCTGGCCGCATGCAGCGGCATGGACGCGCAGCAGCTTGAGAGCATGATTGAAATCCCCCCCGATAACAATATGGGGGACTTTGCGTTCCCCTGCTTCAAGCTTTCAAAGACGATGCGCAAGGCGCCTCCCGCCATCGCATGCGAGCTGTGCGACAAGCTTCCGCTTCCGGATTTTGTAGCGCGCGCGGAGGCTGCAGGCGGTTATCTCAACTTCTTCATCAAGCCCGAAGCATATGCGCAGGCGGTATTGGACGCCGTGCGCGAGCAGCATGAGAATTACGGCGGCAGCACGGAGGGGGCGGAGCGCAACATCTGCATCGACTACTCCTCCATCAACATCGCAAAGCCCTTCCATATCGGCCATTTGAGCTCCACCGTCATCGGCCACTCGCTTTACCGTATCTATCAGCATCTTGGCTACAACTGTGTGGGCATCAACCACCTGGGCGACTGGGGAACGCAGTTCGGCAAGCTGATTGTCGCGTACAAGCGCTGGGGGAACCGCGCGCAGGTGGAACAGGAGTCCATCCGGGCGCTTCTCGACCTGTATGTGAAATTCCACGACGAAGCGGAAAAGGACGAGCGTCTGAACGATGAAGCGCGCGCCTGGTTCAAGCGCATTGAGGACAACGATGAGGAAGCGCTTTCCCTCTTTGAGTGGTTCAAAGCCCTCACACTCAAGGAAGTAGGGCGGGTTTACGACCTTCTTGGCATTGCGTTCGACAGCTATGCGGGTGAAAGCTTCTACAACGATAAAATGAGCCGCGTCATTGAAGAGCTGGAGGAAAAGAACCTCCTCAAGCTTGACCAGGGCGCATACCTCGTGGACCTTGCGGATTACAGCATGCCGCCGTGCATCGTGCTCCGTTCCGACGGCGCGACGCTCTACGCCACGCGCGATATCGCGGCAGCGCTTTACCGCAAGGATACGTATGATTTTGCAAAGTGCTTGTATGTGGTCGCCTACCAGCAGGATCTGCATTTCAAGCAATGGTTCAAGGTGGTGGATCTGATGGGATACCCCTGGTCCAAGGACCTGGTGCACGTTTCCTTCGGCATGGTCAGCCTTGTGGACGGCACGCTTTCCACACGCCGTGGCAAAGTGCTCTTCCTGGAGGACGTGTTGAACGCCGCCATTGAGAAGACACTGGATATCATTACGGAAAAAAGCCCCGATCTCTCCGAAAAGCCCGCCATCGCCCGCCAGGTGGGCGTGGGCGCGGTCGTATGGAACGCACTCTACAACAGCCGCATCAAAGATGTGGTATTCAGCTGGGACAAGGCCCTCAACTTTGAAGGGGAGACCGGCCCTTATGCACAGTATACCCATGCGCGCTGCTGCGCGGTTCTTCGCAAGGCCGGTATGGAAGAACTGCCCGAAGAGCTCGACTACAGCCTGCTCTCCGACGAAGACTCCCTGCGCGTGATCCGCGCCATCGGGAACTTCCCGCGCGCCGTGCGCGAGGCTGCGCAGAAATACGAGCCGTACCTCGTATCCCGCGCCGTCATCGCCGTATGCCAGGCATACAACAAATTTTATTATGAGCACCGCATCATAGGCGAAGAAGCGCAGGTGCAAAAAGCGCGCCTCGCGCTGACCGCCGCCGCAAAGAGCGTTATTTCCACAGGTTTGTTCCTGGTGGGCCTCGCGGCGCCCGAACGCATGTAACCTGAAATCAAACGCTGTCCCTGAAATATCCGCGCACGGCCAACGCGCACTGCCTTTGACGCAAGTACAAATGGAGAACATGAACGTATCCAAAGCGATGTGGAGCAGGGAGGCGGAGCGATGCGCAGCGGTGCTACGCTGAGGCAACGACGCCCCGCGCGAAAAGAATCGTGACGATGTGTTCATGTTTGGAATTGGTACAGAGGCTCCGTATTCCGGCAACTCCTGCCTGCGGAGCCTTTTTAATACGAATGGAACACGCAAGAACATTCCGGCTTATCAAAGGATTTGCCGCAATGCTTGGATTTCGTATAACGATTCAGCAGGGGGGTATGGCCATGTTCTTTGACACCAAGTTTCTGCGCAATGATGAAATCATCCTGCGTCTTAGGAAGACAGCCCCGGCGGACTCGGAAAAGGGTTATGTGCCCGCGTACTATTTTGACATCTGCCAGGCGCACACCGGCAAGTCCATCGGCGCATGCGACCTGCGCATCGGCCATACGGAAAACGTCTACTATGGCGGAAACATCGGCTATTACATCCAGGAAGCGTACCGGGGCCATCACTATGCGGGCAAGGCCTGCCTGCTGCTGTTTGAACTTGCAAGGCTGCATAAAATGGATGATCTTTACATCACCTGCAGCCCGGAGAACACCGCCTCCCGCAAAACGTGCGCGTATGCGGGCGGCACGCTTGAAACCATTGTAGACCTCCCGCCGGACAATGAAATGTATCAAAAAGGCGACCGAAAAAAATGCATCTATAAAGTAACGCTCGAAAAAGACAGGGCAGGCGGCGCTGTCTAACGGCTGCAGTCTATGCCGCCGGGAAGGAGACCTCTATGGGGAACATCGCACTGCTGGTTGTGGACGTACAGAACGCGCTTGTAGAAGAGGGCCCGGTCAACGCAGAGGCCGTTATAAAAGACATCCGCCGTTTGATGGATGCGGCGCGAAAGCGCGGGAAAGAACTGCTCTTTGTCCGCCATGACGATGGCAAGGGAACAGCGTTGGAACATGGCACTCCCGGCTGGCAGATTTATTCTGAGGTTGCACCGCAGCAAGGGGAATACATTGTGGAAAAGCGGTATAACAGCGCGTTCCATAAGACCGACCTCAAGGCATACCTTGACAGCAAGCGGGTCGATACCCTGCTTTTGACCGGCATGCAGACGGAATATTGCATCAATGCCACGTTGCACAGCGCCTTTGACCACGGCTATACCATCCTGATCCCCGAAGGCACAAATACCACGTTTAACAACGACTATCTTTCCGGGAAAAAACTATGCGAATATTACAACTTTAAAATCTGGAACAACCGGTATGCAAAGGTAATTCCGCTTGCAGAAGCAGCAGCGCTTTTGGAGCGGTAGCGCCGACAAGGCTTTGTTGCCTAGAAAAAAGATTTTGACCGAATAAGCGGCTGCCAGCAGGCGGCCGCTTTGTGTTATCTGCCACAAAAAAGCATGTTTCTCCCTCGATTGCCCGTATGATATAAGCATATGTTATAAATCTTCATGAATAATTCGTAAACCTATTCGCACATGTTATTGACATGTGCTACAAAGCGCGCAATACTAGTTGTGTAATCGTCTGATAAATAACAAACGAACGGAGCGAGCCATATGAACAATCTTTTTGATCTGACCGGTAAAGTTGCAATCGTTACGGGAGCCTCCAGCGGCCTGGGCGCGGACGCGGCGCGGGCTTATGCGGAATACGGCGCGGATGTCGCGCTGCTTGCCCGCCGCAAGGACAAGCTCGACGCCATCGTGAAAGAAATCGAAGCTATGGGCCGCAGGGCAATCGCCATTGCGTGCGATGTTTCAGCGGAAGAGAACGTCCGGCAGGCGGTGGAAGAAACCCTCTCCTGCTTTAAAAAGGTGGATATCCTGCTCAACAACGCGGGCATCGCCGCGGGCGGCTCGGTGGAAACGCTTACCGAAGCAGCCTGGAACCAGTCTATGGATATCAACGTAAAAGGCATCTTCCTGCTCTGCAAATATGTTATCCCACATATGAAGGCGCAGAACTACGGCAGGATCGTTAACATCGCTTCCGTCAACGCCGTCGTCTCGGATAAATCCCCGGCTCTGGTACGGCATGTATACAACACCTCAAAAGCCGCGGTGCTGGGCCTGACCAAGGGGATGGCGGCAAGCTATGCGCAACATGGCATTATTGTCAACGCCATCGGCCCGGGGCTGTTCGAATCCGAAATGACAGCGGATACGCTCTTCCAGCATCAGGAGTTTATGCACATGTACAATGCGCTCTGCCCCGCCTCCCGCCCCGGCGCAAAAGGCGAATTAAACGGACCCAT
>JAEYLA010000155.1 GCA_023461495.1 Bacillota bacterium
GGAAGGGTACGAAAAAAAGCCCCTGCGGGCTTTTTGAATTCAAAGAGTATTTACCCTATATAAAGGAAATCCCGTCAGGATTTCAGCCGGACCCTTAGTCCTTTAGTCCTTCACCATTCACCCTTAGCCTCTATTTCCCGCATGCGTTTACAAACGCGCGGAACAGCTTGCGGGAGGATTCCTCCTTTGTAAGCGTAAGCTCCGGGTGCCACTGGACAGCCTGCACAAATGTCTTGTGCGGCGCATAAATGGCCTCCACCAAACCGTCCTCGGAAATGGCGGAGGGCAAAAGCCCGGGCGCAAGCGTCCGGATGCCCTGATGGTGCAGGCTGTTGACCGCAAGCTTTTCCGTTTCCAGCAGCGCATACAGCGGAGAGCTCTGCAGCAGCGTTACCTTATGAGCAGAAGCATCATACGGCTCGGACTGCAAATGGTTCTCCGCATTGGGGCTTGTAAACTGCGTGGGCAGGTCCTGGTACAGCGTACCGCCCATGACGGCATTGATCAGCTGCAACCCGCGGCAGATGCCAAATACCGGCATGTCCAGACTCATGGCCTTGTTGAACAGCTTTTTTTCCAACTCGTCCCTCGCCGGGCACAGCTCCTTACATGCCGTGTTCTCCTCCCCGTAGAGGGAAGGGTTCACATCCTGCCCGCCGGTCAGAAGCAAACCGTCCATAATGCGAAACAGCCTTTCTACATCCGCGTCCTCCGCACGCAAAGGTAAAATAACGGGGACGCCGCCCGCCCGGGCAATGCCGTCCATATAGCCGGACAGCATCCAAATGCTGCTTTTTTTTTCATCATAGAGTGGCGCAATGCCAATCACCGGTTTCATACGTTCCTCACTTATTTCATATCTCTTCAAATGCCCTGAGCAACTTCCTCAAATCCAGCCGGTATCTATGCAGATCCTACAGCGCCCTGCGTTGCCTCATCCGTTTCGCGCAGCGCTGCTACGCGGCGCTTCTTCGGCTTAGCGGGGCGGCATAATCCCTCGCATATTCATCGGCTATCTCTTCGTCAGTTGCTCTAAAACAGTATAGCAGATTTTTTGCAGGTGAAAAGAGTAAATGCAGTTCATTTGTATGCTGGAATACTTTGCATATCCCGCGCGCAAGACTATCCCCCCTGCCCATACACACTCCCTGCAAGCGCGATGAGCGCCGCGCGGTCCCTAATACAATAACCGCTGTGCGCACGTTCAATCACGCCGGTCTGCTGAAATTCGTTGAGTACGCGGAGCAGATGCCGGTAGCTTGTTCCAAGATACTCTGAAAGCGCTCCCAGATGCTCGTCAAAAAAGCTGTTTTCCTCAGTGTGCAGCAGATAGCTTGCAAGCCGCGAAGGAAGCGGGTACAACATGTTGACGGCATACGTCGCGGAGCAGTTATCGAGCTTCTTCGCAAGTTCCGCGCTGATGAGCCGCAAAAACACAGGATCGTTGAGCATCACGTCCCGGCAATAGGACATGGGGAGCGCAAGGCAATACGCCTCCGTCGTCACCTGCACGGAATTGCGCGCGATGCCGTCCGTGCACAGTTCCAGATCGCCCAACAGCTCCACCGCCTCGATAAACGCAATCAGCAGTGTCTTGCCGTTCTCCAGCGTTAAAAAAATCTTCGCCTTGCCCTCCATCAGAAGCAGCAAGTGCTCCATGGGCGCGCCATAGGTACACAGGCGTTCCCCGCGCGAGAAATGAACCAGCTCAAACGGATGCTCGGCCAAAAATCGGAAGGACTCCCGCTCCGTTTGCAGCAGCTTTTCCTGAAAGTGCTGCAGTTTTTTTGCGTCTTTTGCTTTTTGCATGCCCAAGTCTCCAAATTCCAGCTTACAGGCCCCATACACCGTAACATTCATCGGTTCTTTTGCCTGCTTTATAAGTTTCTTAACTGTAGTATGACATATGTCATATCTCAAGGCAATCCGTATGCGGTATGCTTTTTATTATGAAGGAGGGGTCCGATATGGCAGAATTCCTTTCCATACTCAGCGGCATTCTCATATCCGTCATGCTGCTTTTTAACGGCCAGCTTGCCGGGACATACGGGAATGCGCTTGCGACCGTATTGATCCACATCGTGGGCCTTGTTGCCGTTGGCATATGGCTGACCGTGAAAAAGCAGAGCCTGCGCCATACGCTGCGGGAGCCCGGACATTTGTATTTGGGCGGCGTCATCGGGGTTGCAACCGTATTGCTCACAAACCTTACCTTTGCGCACCTTGGGGTATCCACCACGCTGGTGTTAAGCTTGCTCGGACAAATTATCGCTTCCCTTGTGATGGACACCGCGGGCCTGCTTGGCGCAAAGAAGTTAGCGTTTGAAAAAAAGAAACTCGTCGGCATTGCCCTTGTCACTGCGGGCGCAGCGCTGATGCTGTTGTTTTAAGGAGGACGTATGTATCTGTTGTTTGGCATCCTTTCGGGCGCCACCATTGTGGTGGCCCGCATGTGCAACGCCGAGCTTGGAAGACACATTGGCAACTATAAAAGCACGTTTTACAATTATGCGTCCGGGCTTCTGGGCACAATCCTGCTGCTGTACGCGGCCGGCGGCATGCTCTTCCCGTTTTCTTTCCGGGACGGGAGCATCATCATGTATCTTGGCGGGCTTATCGGCGTCTGCAACATGATTATTTCCAATTACATCACGCCCAAAATGTCCGCCTATGTGCTTACGCTGCTGATCTTTATCAGCCAGCTTGCTTCAGGCCTCGTAATCGATGCGCTCACAGGCATGCCCGTCTCCATCGGGAAGGTCGCGGGCGGCATTCTGGTGCTGCTGGGGCTTTTGTATAACCAGCGGCTGGATAAAAAGAATGCACAGCAGGCGGCGGCATCCGGTGTGGAAGATATCCCCGGACAGTAACTCAGGATGACAGCAGCTGGCTTGATCGACAAACTTAAGCGCCTGCCGCGAACGCGGCAGGCGCTTTGTGATTGCTTTTATATCAGCTTAAGCCTAGTATCAGTCTTCCCAGAGACGTTCCTTGTAAAGCCCCTGCTCCTTGAGCGCGCGGACAGCGGCTCGCACAGCGGGCATATCCTCCTGATACGTGACGCCAAACCACGCGTCCTCGCTCTTGAGCACCCTTACGCTCGCCTTACGGGCACTGATCAGGTCATGCACTGCGGTGGGCAGCAGGTATTCGCACT
>JAEYLA010000156.1 GCA_023461495.1 Bacillota bacterium
TGGGCGGGCCCGGTGCGGTGTTCTGGATGTGGATTTCTGCCCTATTCGGCATGGCCACCAAATACGCGGAGGTGCTTTTAGCCATCCGCTTCCGCAAACGCAACGAAAAGGGCGAATGGGTCGGCGGGCCCATGTACTACATCACACGCGGCCTTGGCGAACAGTGGCGCTGGCTTGCGGTGCTGTTTTCCTGCTTTGGCGCAATCGCCGCGTTTGGGATTGGAAACATGGCGCAGATGAACACGATCTCCACCGCCGTGATGAGCCTTCTCAACAGCTTCCATCCCGATCCCGCGGCCATCGCCGCAAGCGCGCCGGGCATCAAGCTTACAGCGGGCATTCTCGTTGCGCTCGTTTCCGCGCTGGTGATTTTGGGCGGCATCCGCCGGATTGGCGAGATTACGGAAAAGCTGATCCCGCTCATGAGCGCGCTGTACCTTGTCGGCGCGTTTGTGGTGATCTTTGTCAATATCGATAAGCTTCTTCCCGTGCTTTCCATGATTGTGGAAGGCGCGTTTCGCCCGGAGGCCGTAACGGGCGGCGCTGCAATTTCCATGCTGCTCTCCATGCAGCGGGGCATCGGCAGGGGCGTCTTTTCCAATGAAGCGGGCATGGGTTCAGCGCCCATCGCCCATGCGGCGGCAAATACAAAAAGCCCTGTGGAACAGGGCTTTTTCGGCATATTTGAAGTGTTTGCGGATACCATCGTCATCTGCACGGTGACAGCGCTTCTGATCCTCATGGGATTAAGCGATATCTCCTATGGCGAGAACGCCGGAGCGGAGCTGACGGTGCGCGCGTTTGCGACCGTATTCACCGACAAGGGCGCTTCCGCCATTGTGGCGGTGGGCATCCTGTTTTTTGCGGTTGCCACCATATTCAGTTGGTCCCTCTACGGCACGCGCTGCTGCGAATTTCTCTTAGGGCCAAGGTCCACAAAGCCGTATCAACTGCTCTTCCTTGGGTTTACCGTGCTTGGCGCAACCATGGAAATGGGCCTTGTATGGGAAATTGCGGATACCTTAAACGGCCTGATGTCCATCCCAAACCTAATCGCCATACTTGCCCTTTCGGGCACCGTTGCGCAGCTCACGCGGGAATACTTTTATGGGCGGCGGCCAACGCGCCCAAGGCGCGTCGTTGTCCTCTTCCCAAAAAGGCGCTGAACCCTGCTACGCTTCCGTTGGCCGGAGAACGCGCCTTAAAAACTCGCGCGTGCGCTGCTGGGAAGGGTTGTTGAAGATCACCTCCGGCGTATCGTCCTCTACGATCACGCCTTCGTCCATAAACACCACGCGGTGCGCGACATCCTTTGCAAAGCCCATCTCATGGGTCACAACAAGCATCGTAAGGCCCGTCTTTGCAAGGTCCTGCATGACCATCAGGACGTCCCCCACCATTTCCGGATCCAGGGCCGAGGTCGGCTCGTCAAAGAGCAGCACCTCCGGGTCCATGCAGAGCGCCCGCGCGATCGCCACGCGCTGCTTCTGCCCGCCCGAAAGCTGCTTGGGCTTGGCATTGATATAGGGCAGCATGCCGACCTTGTCGAGATACTGCTTTGCCTTTTCCTCGCTCTCCTCCCGGCTGCGCTTCAGCACCTTCATCTGGCCGACAACGCAGTTCTGCAGCGCCGTCATGTTATAGAAGAGATTGAACTGCTGGAACACCATGCCGACCCGCGCGCGGTACTGCGTCACGCGGAATTCGCCGGATTGGATATCCTCCCCATGGAACAGTATGCTGCCGCCTGAGGGACGCTCCAGGAGGTTGATGCAGCGCAGCAGCGTGCTTTTGCCGGAACCGGACGCGCCGATGATGCAGACGACATCTCCCGGGGAAACGGAAAAATCGATATCCTTCAATACGGCGTGGTCGCCGAAGTTCTTACGAAGATGCTGTACTTCAATGTTGTATGCCATATTATAGCCCCCCTTTGCGCGTCGTTTTGAGGTTGGTGTTTACAATCGCGCTCACATCCGTCTGGGAGCCGGGAATAATGCGGTAGTTTTCAGGCCCGTCCATCCTCTTTTCCACCAACCGCAAGATGCGCGTGGTGGTAAATGTCAGTATAAAGTAAATCACGGCTGCCACAAAGAACGATTCAAAGAATTTATAATAGGTACCCGAAACCGACTTTGCAGTAAAGAACAGCTCGCTTACCGCAATGACGTTGAGCACGGAGCTATCCTTGATATTCACAACAAACTCGTTGCCGATAGACGGCATAATGTTCCTGACGGCCTGTGGCAAAACGACATTGACCATGGTCTGCCAGTGCGTCATCCCCAGAGAATGCGCCCCTTCCGTCTGCCCGTTGTCCACGGAGATGATGCCGCCGCGGATGATCTCCGCCATATATGCGCCGGTGTTGATGGAAATGACGATGATGGCAGCAGTGGTGGACGGAAGATCGATCCCCATATACTGCATCGCGCCATAGAAAATCACCATCGCCTGCACGATCATCGGCGTGCCGCGGAACACCTCGATATAAACGGACAATACGAACCGGAGGATGCGCAGCAGGCCTCTTTTGAGCCAGTTGTCCTCGGGATTGATGGGAATGGTTCTCAAAATCGCCACAAGCAGGCCGATGATAAAACCAATGACGGTGCCTGTGATCGCCACAAGCATCGTCATTCCCGTTCCCTTTAAGAACAGCATTCCGTTTTGCTGCAATATGAATAGGATCCAGCCCC
>JAEYLA010000157.1 GCA_023461495.1 Bacillota bacterium
ATCGTCTGGCTCATGCCCTTATCAATGCGGTAATTGACCGCAAGCTTCGCGGAAACCGTCTGCAAGTCCTTGGAGAAGGCCTGCGTCTCAACCTCCAGCTTGACAATGCGGTTGTTGATAAGAATCACCTGCTGTGCGAAGGGGATTTTAAAATGCATGCCCTCCTGCAATACGATATCGCTGACGCGGCCCAGTGTCAGCACAACGCCCGTATGCCCGGCCGGCACCACGACAACGCTGCCCAACACCACCGAAAGCGCAAGGATTGCAATAATCACTACCAGGACAATCCTTCCCCCCGCTACTTTTCCATCCTTGTTTTTAAACATGCTGCTCCTCCATGTATGGTTTCAGAATAAAATGGCCTGTATTGAGTATACCATATTAAGTATAGCATAGCGCGGGGAATCATGAGAGGCAAAAGATGTCATGACCACGGAACAGGTTTAACATTTTGGTGAACTCTTTGGGGGAGCGCCCCGGCTCGACTCCGCCGTAGTTGGCAAAATAGAAAAACCTGCTATACTGTAGGGTGCAGAAGGCCTGCGTACAGCGGGCAGAGGGGGCAATGCATGGAAAAGAAATCCTTTGTGCGCGGTGCGGCAATCCTTGCTGTCGCGGGCTTGATTGTAAAATTCATCGGCGCGGTTTACCGCATTCCGTTAGCCAATATCGTCGGCATAGAGGCGATGTCTTATTACGATATCGTCTACCGCTACTACACCTGGCTCCTTGTCATTTCCTCGGCAGGTCTACCCACCGCAATTTCCAAGCTCGTTTCCGAACGTGTGACGCTGGGGGATTACCGCGGCGCGCGTTCGGTATTCAAGACCGCGTTCCGGCTGCTTTTGATCATTGGCGTTGCGACCACGTTGATTATGTTCGCCGGCGCAGACGCGCTCGCTTCCATCTCTTATCCGGCGGAAGCAACGGCCGAAATTGCAAAACAGGCACTTTCCTTTCAGGCGCTTGCCCCCGCATTGCTGTTTGTATCCCTGATGTGCGCATACCGCGGCTATCTGCAGGGTATGCAGCAGATGACGGGCACCGCGTTCTCCCAGGTGGCGGAGCAATTGGGCAAACTCGCCATCGGCTTCACGCTCGCCATTCACTTTTTGCCGCAAGGGCCGGAATACGCGGCCATGGGCGCGTTGATCGGCGTAAGCGGATCGGAGCTTGTCGGCCTCCTTGTCATCTGGGCCTTCTACCTCCGGCGCAAAAAGGAATTCTCCTTACAGATTGCTTCCTCGCCGCGCAGCAAGGAAAAGTCCTCTTTCAACTCCATCTCTAAAAAGATACTCGCCATCGCCGTGCCGGTGACGATCGGCGCTTCCGTCATGCCGGTGGTGGGCATCATAGACAGCGCGTTCATCATCCGCATTTTAGAGAGCATCGGCTACACCGTGCAGGAAGCGGGCAAGGCGTACTCGCTGCTCTATTCGTTTGTGACGCCCATTATCAACATGCCCGCCGTGCTGACCTCTGCGCTCGCGATGAGCCTTGTACCCGCCATTTCCGCCTATATGGCGAAGAAGGATGTAAAACGGGTACGCTCCGCCGCGCGCACGGGGCTCAAACTTTCGTTCATCATCGGCACGCCGTGCGCCGTAGGCCTGTTCGCGTTGGCGGAGCCGATATTGGGCATGCTGTTCCACTCGCTTACCCCAACGGAACTGAAGCTGGCCGCGGAGCTTTTGCAGACGGCCTGCATCGGCGTGGTGTTCCTTTCTATCGTCCAGACGCTCACAGGCATCATCCAGGGCCTTGGCAGACCCACGGTGCCTGTAATTAACCTGGTGTTCGGCGGCGTATTGAAGGTTGGCACCATGCTTGTGTTGATGCACATGCCGGAAATCAACATCCAGGGCGCCGCGGTCTCCACGGTGGTCTGCTACGCTTCGGCGGGTATCCTCGACATCATTTACCTCGTGCGCAAGACGGGCATGAAGCTGAATCTTTACGATGTGTTCGGTAAACCGATCCTTTCTTCCGCGCTGATGGGCATCCTTGTGATGTTTCTGTACCGCGCCATTTCGGACCATGCGAGCGCCACGGTGGCGACGCTCGGCTCCGTACTTGCGGGCGTGATCCTCTACGGTGTGCTTGCGGTTGTATTGAAAATGTTCAGCGCGGACGATCTAGCGTTTATTCCCGGCGGCAACCGGCTCAGACGCGTGTTCCGGGTGTAAGGAACTCCTTCACGAGGCTTCGCCCCGTACCCCACCCAAGGGATATACATCCCTTGGGATCCCTCCCTAAAACGTCCAATGTATCAAGCGTTTTAAAAAAGGTTCTTAGGGTCGTTACAACCCTAAGCGGGTGTATGAGGGTAGAGCCCTCATCATACCTGCCTTTAAAATAAGGTTGTGTTTTTATAATGAACTGCATTCCTCAAAGCAAAGGAGTTCTTCCATGCCAACGCTGACCATCGCCGCGCTTTCTACGCCCGACACCATTTCCTGCACTGCGCTTGACGCCTGCAAAAAGGCGGACAAGCTGTATTTGCAGACGGCGCATACGCCTTGTGCGCTTCCGATCAAGCAGGCAGGGCTCTCTTATACATCGATGGACGACCTCTATACGGCATGCGAGGATTTTGATGAGCTGCGCGAGGGCATCATCAACCGCCTGCTTGCGGCATGCCGGGAAGGGGACACGGTGTACGCAGTGCCCGGGGGCGGCATGGGCGGGCTGCTGACAGACTTGCACCGGCGCGCGGCGCAGGAGCAGGTCCTGGTACACGTACTGCCCGGCGTTTCGTACGCGCAGGCCGCGATGGCGAAAGCAGGCTTGGACTATGATGCGGCGCTCACCTGTGCCGCGGGCGCGCTGCCCGGGCGCATTGATCCGAAGCTGCCGCTTGCCATCGAGGAACTGGATACGAAAATCCGTGCCGGAGAGGTCAAGCTCGCGTTGACGGAATACTATCCGGACGAGCATCCGGTGCACCTTTGCACAATGGAGGAATCCGGCGCATATCAGATCAGGATGCTGCCGCTTTACGAGCTGGACAGGCAGGACGGCTTCCATGCGACGACGGTGCTCCTCATCCCCCCCGCCGAGCTATTGTCCCTCTCCCGGTTCTCTTAT
>JAEYLA010000158.1 GCA_023461495.1 Bacillota bacterium
CGCGCAAGCGCAACCCTTCTTTGCATGCCGCCGGAAAGCTGATGCGGATACTTCTGCGCCGCGTCCGAAAGCTCCATCAAGGATAACCACTCCATTGCGCGCTGCTCCTGCGCCGCTCCCTTTTTCATTACACAGCGCACGTTTTCAAGCGCCGTACACCACGGCAGCAGGCGGCCTTCCTGAAACACCATGCCGACTTTTTTTCCCTCAAGCCCTTCTATCCGTCCGGAAAGCGGCGTATGCAAGCCCGCAAGTATGCGCAGCAGCGTTGTCTTGCCGCAGCCGGAGGGGCCTGTGACCTGTATCGTTCCCCGCTCCGGAAGTGTGGCTGAAATATGGTCCAGCACAACCTTGGAAGCGTATCCCGCCGTCATCTCCACAAGCCGGATGCTCATGCCGCCCCCTCCTTCCGCTTTTCCTGCATGCGCCCGAACACGCCTGCAAGCAGCCGTTCAAATAGAACCGACAGCGCCACCATCACCGCGGTCCACGCAAACATATCGGCAATCTCAAGATAGTTCTTGCTCTCCACAAGGCTCTTGCCGATGGACTCCGCCGTGCGGGCGATTACCTCCGCCGCTACCCCGGCCTTCCACGCAAACCCAAGCCCTGTGGCACACGCCGCAAGCAGCCCGGGAAGGATGGACGGAACATAGGCCAGCCGTAGCGTCTTCCACCAGCCAAAGCGGAACAGCCCCGCCATTTCAAGAAGGTTCCGGTCTGTCGCGCGCACGCCTTCCTGCACATTTGCCCATACAAGCGGCAGCACCATAATAAATGCGGCGAATACCGGCACCATCTGAGAGTGCAGCCAAAGCACCATCAGAAGGGTAAACGAGGCGACAGGCGTCGCTTTCAATACGCTCCTTACGGGCCGCAGCAACGCGTCGAACAGTGCCGAACCTGCCGTAAGTACGCCGAGCGCCGCGCCTATCATAACCGCGAGCGCGTACCCCGCCGAGATCCGGAGGATGCTGTATGCTGTAGCGCTCCAGAAGGAACCCTGCCGCATCAGCCGCAATAGGCTACTTAGCGTTGCAGCGGGCGAGGGCAGCAGCAACGCAGAATGTACCGCAACGCTTGCCGCATGCCAGACAAGCAGCCAAAACAGCGTGATTCCGATCCCGCGCAGCAGTTTTTTCATGCAGGTACCTTTCAAGAAACAGTCCTGCTTTTCTTTTGCAAAAGAAAAGCAGCAAAAGAAAACCTACGCATGTGTATCAGCCGATACTAAGCAACAAAGTAGAACGCGTCATCCGGCAGCTTGCCGCCGACACTCTTTGGATCGGCCCGGAAGAGCATCTGGAGCATATTGGAGGCGCTTGCCTTCATCTCTTCGCCCGTGATGCAAACGATATTGCACTTGGGGATCGCAGCCTTTGCCGCGGCCGCGTTGGGCAGGATGCCGTATGTTTCCATCAGCGCCGCCGCTTCCTCCGCATGTTCGTTGGTGAACGCCGTGGACGCCGCATACTCCTCTAAAAATGCCGTGACCGCCTCGGGCTGCTGTTCCAATACATCCGTGCGCACCACGATACAGCCCTGCACAAGTTTTGTTCCACCGGAAACCTTGTTCCATTCCTCCGTGAGGTCAAGCGCAATACGCAAGTCCTTATTTTTGAGCATTGCCACTGTGACGTTCGGCTCGGGCAGCATCGCTACCTTCACGCCGCCTTCTCCCGAAGCTAAAAGTGCCACGAGCTCCGCATGCTCGGCCATATATTCCGTTTCCACAGCGCCAAGCACGCCGTTTTGTTCCAGCAGCTCGTTGAGCACAAACTCGGGCGTTGCGCCCTGCCCAGTCGCATACAGCTTGACCTTGGCTAAATCCGCAACGTTCTTGATGCTGTTTCCGTTCTCAAGGATGTACAGCACGCCGAGCGTGTTTATGGCAATCAGCTTCACTTTGCCCTCAGTCTTGTTATAAAGCGCTGCCGCAAGGTTGATGGGCGCCGCCGCAATATCCACTTCCCCCGTCACAAGCTTTCCGCTGATTTCATCGGGCGCGGAAGCAAAGGTTATCGTATAATCCACTGCCGTTTCGCCCTTTTCATCCGCCTGCACCAGCTGCACAAGGCCCATGCCTGTGGGGCCTTTCAGTGCCGCGACATTGAGCTTTGCCTTTTCGGGCGCAGGCGTTGGTGCGGGCGCCGGCGTAACGGTGATGGCGGGCGTGCTCAGCACAGGTACAGGCGAATTCTCTGCCGCGGGCGGGACGCATCCCGTTGCAAGCGCAGCCGCAAGGAACGCCGCTAACGCCATGTTCAAAATCCTGCTTTTTTGCATCGTTTTCTTCCTCCTGAAATTTGTTTCTTATCGAAGCGTAAATTGCCGCTTTTCCCGGACGAACTTTCCTTCCCGCTCCAGCTTATCAAGCGCGCGGTACAAAGAGGCGCGGCTCATGCCAAGGCACTGCGCAAGCGATGTAAGCCCTTGCGTTAGTTTGCCGCCCTCCGCATGCTGTGTAAGATACAAAATCACGCGTTCCTCCGCAGAAGGATATAATAGCCCTTCAATGCGCCCGTTTAAAAAGTGCACCCTGCCCGTTAGATACCGGATATAGTTTTCCGTCAGACGAAACTCTTTTTGCATCATGACGCGCAGCGTGCTTTCCGGGATGAGGAGAACCTCTGCTTTTTTCTTTGCAATCACGCTGGTTGGAAAGGTATGTGATGCGTCAAAGAGCGTGGCGAGGCCAAACAAAGCACCCGGGAAAAGCTCGTTCATCCGCAAAAGCCCCTCCCCCGCGCGTTTTTCCACCACGGCGGAGCCTTTTAGCAGAAGCATCAGTACCGGCGCATGGCTCTTTGGGGACAATATGGCCTCCCCCTGCGCATAGCGGCGGCAGATGAACCCCGGCGTGCACAGCAGCGCTTCGATTTCCGCATGGGAAAACCC
>JAEYLA010000159.1 GCA_023461495.1 Bacillota bacterium
ATCAAGGGCATGTTCTGTACGGATACGGATGGCGCTTCCATCGCCAGGCGCGCCACAGTACAGGCGGAAAGCGTCTTTAAGCGGGACGGCGCGCCGGAGGTGACGCCAAAACCGGAGATTACGCCAAAGAAGGAAGCATCTGTAAATCCCTCTCCTCAGGCTTCTGCTTCGCCAACGCCGGGCGCGTCTGTGCATGGGCCCTCAGCCACACCCATCCCGGAGGGATTGAAGAAATCCATCTTGATCTCCATTGCCGGGTACGGCATCAGCGATGAGAATATAGAGCTTCTGCAAAAGAACGACATTTATGCATTTGTGCTTGAGCCGTATTATGAGGCGAGCGCGCAATCCGTGATGCTGCTTGACCGCCTGTTATCAGGGCAGAGCGTACCGGCTGAAATGAAACTGAACATGCCGATTGTACGCATGGCATCTCTGGAGAAGTACCGCCTGCTCTATGAGCAGGTACACAAATGGTTCCTGCTCAATACGCCGGAGCCGCCTGCAGCGCCTTCTCCAACACCATCTGTTTAATCGCCTAGAAAGGGTCTTTTGTGCAAAGCGAACGCAAGGCAAAACAAAAATCACAGAATATCGACTGGATCACGCTGGTGCTGGTGGTTGGACTGGTGGCGTTTGGCATCGTCACCATCGCAAACGTGCTGGCGGATCCTTTTACAAGCACGCAGACTTCCCTTTCGGATATCATGAGCAATCTGAATCTGGAGTATGTGCAAAAGCAGATCGTAAACTTCCTTGTGGGGCTTGCGGCGCTGTTTGCCATGCTTGCGATTGATTATTCGCTGTTCCGGCACGCGATCAAGTACATTTATATTGTCAATGTGTTCCTGCTTGTGCTGCTGCTGATCATTTCCGAGGATTCCCGCGGCGTCATGGGCTGGTTCAATCTTGGCACGCGCGCGTTCCAGCCTTCTGAAATCGGCAAGGTAACACTGATATTGATGCTTTCGCATGTTGCTTCTGAAATTGTGGACCGCGAGGGCGGGATCAAGACCATCAAGGACTTAGGCATCCTTATGCTGTATTTCGGCGTGCCGTTTGCTCTTGTGGTGCTCCAGCCGGATATGGGTACGGCAGTCGTGATGCTGGCGATATTCGTATGCATTCTGTTCATTTCAAAAATCAGCTGGAAATATGTCATCAGCGCAATTGTCGGCGCAGGGGTTCTGTTGCCGCTGAGCTATTTCTATATTTTGAATGACGATCAGAAGAAGCGGATCGACGTGTTCTTAAATCCTGCGCTGGATGAAACCGGAACGGGCATCGGGATGCAGGTCATTCGCAGCAAACAGGCTATCGGTTCCGGGCAGATGTACGGGAAAGGATATTTTTCCGAAGGAACGCTTGCCCAGCTCAAGTATGTGCCGGAGCGTCAGACGGACTTTATCTTCTCCGGCATTGTGGAGGGCTTGGGCTTTATCGGCGGAACGGTGCTGATTGTTGCCTATTTTCTTTTGATTTTCCGTTGGCTATGGGTTGCGCTGCACGCAAAGGACCATTTGGGCACCTGCATTGCGATTGGCGGCGTTGGGATGATGCTTGCGCATGTGTTTGAAAACATCGGCATGACGATAGGGCTGATGCCTGTTACCGGCATTCCGCTGCCGTTTATCAGCTATGGGGGCTCCAACCTGCTGGCCAATATGATGTGCGTCGGCCTTGTGCTCAATGTTTGGATGCGCCGCCAAATACGGCGTTAGCGCAGCTTTCTCAAATCTAGCCGGCATCTATGCGATGCCGACCCGCGTTGCCGCATCCGCTTTACGTAGCACTACTATGCGGCGCTTCTTTGGCTTAGCGGGGGCGGCTCATCTCTCATATATTCGCCGGCTATCCTTTTGTCAGTTACTGCAGTTCGCAAATAAACGGGAAAAACAGTGCATATATTGTGGTATTCGGCATCAACATGAGAGGGGGCGTTCCCGCTTATGCAGCGTATGAATACTACGCCATTTACGACAGAGGAAGTTGACAAAACCCCGCGCACACGCCAAATACAGCCGTTCCGTCATAAATCCCGCCAAACAAAAAAGAATCCGCTTAAGATGGGGAATCTCCATGTATCCGGGCAGCTGTTGGTGAAAATCGGCATCTGTGCGGTTGCCTGCGCACTCATTTTGAGCATGAAGGTGCTTGAACTTCCGGGTACGGCCCAGGTAGTTTCGGGCGTACGCACGGCGATCAACGAGGAATCCAGGCTTGACGAAATGCTCGGCAAGCTGGAATTTGTTGAGCTGCCGGATACGCTTGAAGTGTTTTCCACGGACTCTAAACTTGCCATACCCGTCAACGCGCCCAATGTCTCCGTGGAACCCGCGCTAAAGTATGCCATCTGGCAGAATGCGCCGGGGGCGGAGGTGGTTGCCTCCGCAGCGGGGGAAGTCCGCGCAATTGGCGAGGATACTATGCTCGGCAAGTATGTGCGCCTGACGCACGCCGGGGACTTGGAGACCATTTATTATGGGCTTGATACCATCAATGTGGAAGAAGGCCAGCCCATCAAAAAGAGGGATACGTTGGGCGCGCTTGGGGACGACGGCATGCTCCGGCTGAGCGTGCTGCTTTCCGGCAAGCCGCAATCGCCCGATACGTATCTTGACCTGGTCTTGCAGGGATGAAGCTGTTTCGGCTTGGCCAAACGGAAGTCCGGCTGCACATCGGCCTTGTTGCGGTGCTTGTGCTTGCCGCGGTATTCGGCATGCTCGTGCAGCTGCTGCAGGCGCTCCTGGCGCTTACGCTGCATGAACTTTTCCATGCCATTGTTGCGCACGCGCTTGGGTACCGCGTGGATGTGGTGGAATTCCTGCCCTATGGCGGCGTAGCCCGCCTCTACGGGCAGGCGATGTCCAATAAGGCGGATTTTATCATTGCGCTTGCGGGCCCGCTGTGCAACTTCCTTGTTGCGGGCGGCGTGGCGCTTGTGGGCACGATGTATCCGCTGCTGTACTATAAGCTGCAATATTTTCTTGCATTGAACCTTGCGCTCGCACTCTTTAACCTGATTCCCGCGCTGCCGCTTGACGGCGGCAGGATTCTGCGCGCGATATTGGGAAGCTTCCTGCGGCCCAGGCTTGCTACGCTCATTACCGCGTGGCTTGGCGTGGGGTGCGGGCTTGTGATCCTCGCGTTCTGCGCATACGCGTTTACGCGCGGCGTAGCAAATTTGTTCCTCATCATCATGGGGCTGTTTTTGATGCTTGGCGCCATCAAGGTGTTAAGGGAAGCGCCGCAGGCGCAATTGACCGCCATGCTCAGAAGGAGGGACGCGTTTGCGCGCGGGGAGGCCCTGCCATTAAGGCATGTCGCCGTGCGGGAGAACGTTTCTGCCGGATCGGCCTTGCGGCAGCTCTCCTATTCGCGGTATAATCTATTGCAGGTGCTCGATGAGGAGCTCAACATTATCGGTCAGATCGACGAAGGAAAGCTATTATCCGGCATCGCCCGTCATGGGCCGCAGGTAACGGTCGGCGCTTTGTTAAAACGCTGATCCATGCGGCATGTACAAAAGAGAGCGGGGCGGCTTTGGCCGCAATTGACCGGCTTTCCATTACATGTTAAAATTAACGCAGTCACGTAAGACTTGGAGGTACTTTTTTGGATTACACGGCATTAGACGGCATTTTGGCAACCGTTGAAAAGCCGGCGCGATATACGGGCGGAGAATGGAACATGGTGACAAAGCAAAGCGCTGCGGTCCATGTGGCGCTTTGTTTTCCGGATGTATACGAGATCGGCATGTCGCACCTTGGTTCGCGTATTCTCTACCATACGCTCAACGCGCGGGAAGAGATTTTCTGCGAAAGAGTCTTTGCGCCATGGACGGATATGGAGCAGGCGCTCAGAGAAAACGGCCTGCCGTTGTTTTCTTTGGAGGCAAGGCGGCCGCTTGACGCATTTCATATCATTGGCTTTTCGCTGTTGTATGAAATGTGCTACACCAACATCTTGATGATGCTGGAGCTTTCTAAGATCCCTTTTCGCGCGGTGGACAGGGGAGAAGAATATCCGCTGATCCTATGCGGCGGCCCCTGCGCGTGCAACAGCGAACCTCTGGCAGACTTTATGGATGCCGTCATGCTTGGGGATGGGGAAGAACTCTTTCTTGAAGTAATCGACGCCTATCGCGCAGCGCGCGAGCGCGGGGAAACAAAGCGGGAGATTTTAAAGCTGCTTTCAAAAATCCCGGGCGTCTATGTACCCTCGTTCTATGAACCCCATTACGAGGGGGAGGCGTTTGCAGGCCTTGTAAAGACGGAGCCCACGGCGCCCGATACCATTGCGCGCCGGATTGTAGAAGACCTTGACGCCGTACCGTACGTGGGCAAGCCCATCGTCCCAAACCTGAGCATTGTGCACGACCGTGTGGCGCTTGAGCTGTTTCGGGGATGTACGCGCGGCTGCAGATTCTGCCAGGCAGGGTATATCTACCGCCCCATCCGGGAACGCAGCAAGGAGCATCTGCTTCAAATGGCGCACGAGCTCATAGAGAGCACGGGCTATGATGAAATTTCCCTGTTTTCCTTAAGCTCAAGCGATTATTCCTGCATCCATGAGCTTGTTTCGGAGCTGCTTGATACCACGGAGGAACAGCGCGTTTCAGTATCGCTGCCTTCGCTGCGTATCGATACGTTCATCAAGGAAGACCTGGAACGCATGCAGCAGGTCCGAAAGGGCGGCCTTACTTTTGCGCCCGAGGCGGGCACCCAGCGCATGCGGGACGTCATCAACAAAGGCGTGACGGAGGCCGACCTTCTGCGCGCCGTGACGGATGCGTTTGACGCGGGGTGGACAGGCGTCAAACTCTATTTCATGATCGGCCTTCCGACGGAAACGGATGAAGATATTTTAGGCATTGCCGACCTTGCGCGCAAGGTGAGCGCCGCGTTCTATGCGCTCCCCAAGGAAAAACGCGGCAAGGGGCTGCGCTTGACTGTCAGCGCGTCCTCCTTTGTACCCAAGCCATTTACGCCGTTCCAGTGGGTGGCGCAGGATACTATGGAGGAATTAAAGCGCAAGCAAATGCTTTTAAAGAATGCGATGCGGGGCATCCGCGGCGCGGAATTCAATTACCACGATTCCACCATCAGCGCTCTTGAGGCGGTGTTCTCAAGAGGCGACAGAAGACTTGGCCGGGTGCTCGAAGAGGCTTATCAAAGAGGCTGCCGGTTTGATTCCTGGGCGGAGCATTTTAAGCCCGCGGCGTGGCAGGCGGCGTTTGAAGCCTGCGGGCTGAACCCCGCGTATTACGCCAACCGCGTACGTCCACTGGATGAACCGCTGCCATGGGGGCACATGGACCTGCTTGTGGAGACAAGCTATCTGAAAAAGGAATATGAGAAGGCACTGGAGGCGGTCTGCACCAAGGATTGCAGGCATGGCTGTACAGGCTGCTTTGGGAAACGATATGCGGATTATTGCAAACTTTCATAAAGGCGAGCCGGTGCGCTTTATTTCCCACCTTGATATCCTGCGGCTGATGCAGCGCGCCATGCGGCGCGCGCAGCTTCCGCTGACGTTTTCGCAGGGGTTCAACCCGCACCCCGTCATGGCGTTTGCTTCGGCGCTGTCCGTAGGCTATACAAGCGATGGGGAATGGCTTGATGTGATGCTGGACGCGCCCGTTGCGCCGGAGGCATTCGCTGCGCGCATGAACGCAGTGCTGCCCGAAGGCCTTCGTATCCTGCGTGCGCTTGAAATCGAAGAAAAAACCCCCACGCTTACGGCATTGCTGCAGCGCGCCTATTATGAAGTGACGCTGTATCTGAACGCGCCGGAGGACAAAGAAACGCTTGCAAACGGCATAGAGCCGTTTCTTTCTGCCCCTATCGTGGTCACAAAGCGCACCAAGGGCGGCATGAAGCAGGTGGATATCCGCCCGCAGCTCTTAGAATTGCGCATTGCGGACGGCCCGGGGCAAGCGGATTGCATCTTGTCCGTTACTGGAAGATTAACTGCAGACGGCGGCTTACAGATGGAACTGCTGCTCAATGCGCTGACGGAGGCATGCGGCCTTGCAGCGCGCTGGCGCGTCCACCGGAAAGCCGTAGATTTTGATAAAATTGAGGTGTGAGGCATGGGCACGGAAATCGTAGTGGATATCAACCCCTACCAGACACGCGTCGTATTGCTTGAAAACGGGCAGCCTGGTGAGATTTTTATTGAACGCCGCGGCCATGAGCGCCTTGTGGGCAATATCTATAACGGCAGGGTGCAGAATGTCCTTCCGGGCATGCAGGCCGCATTTGTAGACATTGGCTTGGAACGCAACGCATTTTTGTATGCGGGAGATATCCAGATTGACCGCTCAGATTTTCAGTTTGGGGATAATGGGCAGGAGGTACGCCTGCCGCCCGTCAACATTCAGGATATTGTAAAGCCCGGCCAGGAAATTATGGTCCAGGTATTAAAAGAGCCTGTGGGCACAAAGGGTGCGCGTGTGACGACGCATATCACGCTGCCCGGAAGGACGCTTGTGCTGATGCCCACCGTCAACTATGTCGGCGTTTCACGCCGTATAGGGGATGAAGCGGAGCGCAGCCGCCTAAGGGGCATTCTTGACCAGATCAAGCCCCCGGAAATGGGCGTAATTGTCCGCACGGCAGCCGTTGGGAAAAGCACCCAGGAATTTGAGGCGGATATTCATTTCCTTGAGCGCCTGTGGGAGCGCATCCATAAAAAGAAACAGCTTGTTTCCGCGCCGCGCCTGCTGCATGCGGAGGAGCCGCTGGTGTTTCGCACCATACGCGATCTGTTTACGCCAAACATTGAGCGCCTGACCATCAACGATCCGGAGTTTTATGAGCGCATACAAATCGTTGCCAACATCATCTCCCCGCAGCTAAAGGACCGTGTGGTGCTCTACCAGGGCGAAGAGGAACTCTTTGACCGGTACGATCTTGAACATAAGATTGAAAAGGCGCTTGCGCGCAAGGTCTGGCTTGCAAACGGCGGCTATATCGTTATTGATCAGACGGAGGCGCTCACGAGCATTGACGTCAACACCGGCCGCTTTGTGGGCACGGACAATTTGCAGGAAACCATTACCCAGGCCAACTGCGAGGCGGCAAAGGAGATTGCCCGCCAGCTCAAGCTTAGGGATATCAGCGGCATCATCATCGTTGACTTTATCGATATGGAAGATATCGCGGACAAAGAGCGCGTGCTTGACACCCTGAAAACGGAGCTGAAAAAGGACAGGACAAAATCCAACGTTCTTGGCATTACCCAGCTTGGCCTTGTGGAGATGACGCGCAAGAAGATGCGCCATAATCTAAGCAATACGCTGCAGATGCCCTGCCCGTACTGCCACGGGGACGGCAGAGTGCTTTCCCCGGAAACAGTTGTATTGAAGGTGCGGAAAGCACTCATCAACTCTATCCGCAATGAATCGATGGCAAATTACCTTGTGGAAGTACATCCCGATGTTGCCGAACTGATTGAGGATCATTCGAGCGCCCAGGCGCCGCTGCTGCCTTCGGCTGCGGGCCGCAACATCTACGTCAAGGCCGTGCAGGCCATGCATGTAGAAGAATTCCGAATTACGCCGCTTGTAAAAATTCCTGAAAATTTGGACGGCGTGCGCAAATACCAGTAGTGCAGGTGTATGTTTCATATCGTTTATGCGCAAAAGCCATTCTTTTGCGTATTTTATAGTTGCTTTAGCGCTGTGGCGTGTTAAAATGTTTTTAGAAGCCATAGCAATGTACGGGAGGTACTTATGAGGCTGTGCCGTGTCAGCGCAAACAACGAAACGTTTTATGGTGTTCTAAAAGGAGAGCTTGTACGCCGTCTTAAAGGCGCGCCGTTTGAAGAACTCCAGTTCGATGGCAGGGAATATCCGCTTTCCGGGGCGCGGCTTCTTGCGCCTGTGGAGCCTTCCAAGATCGTTTGCATCGGCAAGAACTACTACGCGCACGCGCTGGAAATGCAGAGCACGCCGCCCGAGCAGCCGCTGATGTTTTTAAAGCCGTCCACCAGCGTTATCGGCCCTGAGGATGTGATCGTATATCC
>JAEYLA010000160.1 GCA_023461495.1 Bacillota bacterium
GTCGTTGATGCCGCCGTCGATCTTGATGCCGATCTCTTCGCCCACGATGCCGCGCACAAAGCGTACGTCCTCCGCTTCCGCCTTTTTGCCGCTCAAGGCATTCGATATCTTGATATACGCAGCGCCGCAGACTTTGGCGATGCGCAGTGCTTCAAGCTTTTCCGCCTCTGAATAGAGGCTCTGTTCATAAATCGCCTTTACCGCGGCGCGCCCCCTTGCAATGTCAACAAGTTCCGCCAGTTCCCGCAGCGCGTCTTCCCCTTTGCCGCTTTTGATGGCGAGAATGTTCATGGTGATATCCAATTCCTGCGCGCCGTTTTTGATGGCTTCGCGCACCTCCGCCACCTTTGCGACAGCCGATGCTGCGCCGTGCGGGAATCCGACTGCCGTACATACCTTTACAGTGCTGCCGGCAAGGCAGTCCGCAGCGAGCGACACAAAGTAAGGTGATACGCACACGCTTGCAAGCCCGCATTCCTTCGCCTCACTGCACGCCTGTTTGATCCGTTCCTCCGTCATGTCGGGGTTCAATACGCTGTGCTCTATGGTATGCGCAACCTCTTTTCCTGATGTAACGGAAGGCTGTTCATTGAGCGCGAAGAGCACCTCTTTTGTTACCCTTGCAATCATAGCTTCCAAATCCAAAGCCCGCTCCCGCCTTTCTTTTGATCCGTCCTTGGAATGCTTCCCAGGGACCCGATTGTTCACCCAACGCTTACATGGTCGATCACGCCGCAGACGGTCAGATCGACGATTACGTGTTTGTCGTTTAAAATCATCAGCGCCGCGCCGCCGTCAATGTTAACGAGCACCATATCGCCGATGCCCGCGTCCGCGGCGTCAATCGCAATCTGGCGCGCGCCGCAGGGTTCGCCATCGAGGCCGACCGGCTGTACCAGAAGCAGTTTTTTGCCATGGTGCGACGCGGGCTTGATTGTGGAAACCACATTGCCCGCCACCTTCGCCAGCAGCATGCGCGCCTCCTTTTTATGAGTTGATCGCGTTTTACAGCGGAAGGATGCCCTCCACATCATCATGCGGACGCGGAATGACGTGAACCGCAACCAGCTCCCCAATGCGCTTGGCCGCAGCAGCGCCCGCATCCACGCTCGCCTTGACGGCGCCGACATCACCCCGTACCATAACGGTAACCAGGCCGGAACCGATGCGTTCCTTGCCGATCAATCTTACATCTGCCGCCTTTACCATGGCGTCCGCCGCTTCAATCGCGCCAACCAGACCCCTGGTCTCCACCATGCCCAATGCCTGTTTTTCCATATTGCGAAAAATCCTCCTTCTTTACTCGTTGACTCTGTCGATAAATCCAATAATTGAGGAATCGAGCGGCACCATCCCGTGGTCTGCAAACGGCAGGCAGGCTTCCTTGCTGCCAATGAGGTAAACATGGTCTCCCTTTCCGGCCTGCCTGGTACCGTCCGCAGAAACAATGAGTCCCGCCGGCTTGCCGTTTTCCCTCTTCTGCACGACAAGCAGCTTGATGCCAACCATGTTTTCATTCTTGACGGTGCTCACCACCGAGCCTACGACGACGCCCGTATACATGCTTTACGCCTTCTTCTCGGCCTTCTTGGGCGCTGCGGGCAACAGCCCTTCCACATCCGCATGCGGACGGGGGATGACATGCACGGATACCACTTCGCCCACGCGCTTGGCCGCGGCAGCGCCCGCGTCTACAGCCGCTTTTACAGCGCCCACATCGCCCCTGACCATGACGGTGACTAAGCCTGCGCCGATCTGCTCCTTGCCCATCAAGGCAACGCTTGCCGCCTTCACCATCGCATCCGCCGCTTCAATCGCGCCGATAAGCCCTTTTGTTTCTACCATGCCCAACGCCTGCAGTTCCATCGTAAACACTCCTTTATAGTAAGTTTCGTTTTATGAGAGTTGTAAAAGAATCCCCTACACGATGCGGAAGTCCCCGTACAGCACGCACCTGCGGCTGCGCGTAAAGGTACGGGCGCTGGTAATGCCTTCTCCTGTGGGCGTTGCAATGGTCAGGGAAGCAAATCCCTCGCCATTGAACCCCAGGCCCGCATACGAGGGCGCATTTTTTACAAATATGGTCGTATTAAGCGCTTTCGCGGCCATGGAAAGATGGCTGACATTCTGCGAATGCATGATGGCGGTATGTTTGCAGCCATCTTCAGCCGCCACCGCTTTTTCGATGGCTGCGCGGATATCATGCTTGACCCGTACAATCCCAAGCACGGGCATGAGCATTTCCATCGTGATGAACGGGTGGCATTCCGTTACCTCAGCGATAACGATCCGCGGATCTCCCGCAAAGGACACGCCGCTTTCGCGCAGGATATCGGTTGCGGGTCTCCCGACAAACTTCCGGTTGAGCGTATACCTGCCGTCCTTTTGCGTGAACACGGTGTTTACGATCTTCTCCGTATCCGCGCCACTTGCCCGGTAAGCGCCGTTTGCCTGCATGGCCGAAAGAAGCGCATCCGCCACACCTTCGAAAACGAACACTTCCTTCTCAGCGATGCACAACACATTGTTGTCAAAACTCGCGCCGTCCACGATATCCTTTGCCGCTTTTTTGATGTTTGCCGTATCGTCCACAATCACGGGCGGATTGCCAGGGCCCGCGGCGATCACCTTCTTGCCGGTTTTCATGGCGACACGCACCACCGCTTCCCCGCCGGTAATGGCCAGGAGCGGCACCATCTTATGCTCCATAAGCGCCTTGCCCGTTTCAAGCGTCGGCTCCTTCACGGTGCAGATGAGCGTTGCGGGGCCGCCCGCCG
>JAEYLA010000161.1 GCA_023461495.1 Bacillota bacterium
TGTTAGGTATGGGATCCTTGTTCAACCAATCGTTTTCAACAGCCGCCGCCGCTTTTGTGCATACATCCCCTCCCTTCCTTTATGCTTTGCAGGCAATTGCGGAATGTGTTGTTTTGCGGGCGAATACAGTTCGCCCCCTGCAGGTTATATTTGTGTTGGTATCCTCCGCAGGGGCGGCCTGCGGACGCCCGCTGGATGTGCTTTCCCATACATTCGCAATCGCCTGTTTTCGCCTGTTACTCCTCGCCGTGCAGCCTTAGATACACGCGGTCCGCCGAAAGCGGAAGGTCATAAAACTCCACGCCGGTAGCGTTTGCAAGGGCGTTCGCAAGAACCGACGTTACCGCAATAAGCGGATGCTCGCCGCAGCCGCGCGCGCCGTACGGCCCGTCAAGCTGTGGCGTTTCCACGCAGAGCACCTCCACCTTCTTCGGCACATCGCGGAACGTGGGGATTTTATAGTCCGTAAAGTTCCGGGTTAGAAGCCTCCCCTGCGCATCGTAATACACGGCTTCCGAGAACGTGGTGCCGATTCCCTGGAGGGCGCCGCCCACCACCTGCCCGCGCAGGAGCGCCTCGTTCATGACCTGGCCGATATCAAGGGAACTGACCATGTGCAAAATGTCGATATCGCCGGTGTTGGTATCCACCTCAATTTCCACGGCGTGCGCGCCATACGTCCAGTCCAGCGCGGTTTTTCCCTGCCCCGTTTCTGGATCCAAGGTAGTGAGGCCCTGCGCGATAGCCTTGCCGCGCCCGATGAGCGGGCCGCCGATGGCGTTCCCGTTTTCAAACGTATAGCCCATGGCAATCTGAGAGAGCGGTATGCGCTGGTGCGGGTTCTGCTTAACATAGACATACTCATCGCCGAGCGCGATCTCATGCTTGGCCGCGCGCAGGATGATGCTGCCCATCTCCATAATCTGTTCTTTCAAGTCGTCGCACGCCTCGCAGACCGCGTTGCCGCAGAGCACCGTCATGCGGCTTGCGACCGTCTGCCAGTCATATGGGCTCAAATTCGTGTTGATGGTATGGGATACGCTGACTTTCTCAATGGGGAAATCGAGACGCTCCGCCACAATCTGCTGCATGACCGTGTAGGTGCCCTGCCCGTAGTCCACACCGCCCACGCTCAGGCGCATCGTCCCGTCCTCATTCATCTGCAAGAGCGCTGAGGTCGCGCACCATGTGGGGATGGCGGGAGATTTTTGCAGCACCGCCGCCGCCTTGGCGCGGTACTTGCCCGTTCGTTTGAATTCCGCCTGTTCTTCGGGTGTGTAGGGCATATAGAGCCCGATTGCGTCCGCAACCTGTTTGAGGCAAAGGTCTACCCTTCCGGTGTTCTCGGTGATGAGTTCCCCTGTAATGGTCCTACCGCCGGGCATCAGCAGGTTTTTAAGCCGGAACTCCAAGGGATCCATGTTGAGCGCCTTTGCCATGAGATCGCGCTGCCGCTCAATGCCGAAGAACACCTCCGGGTGCCCAAAGCCGCGGTATGCGGTGCCGAACACATGGTTGGTATAGACGGTCTTTGAATCCACCTTGACGTTTTCAATGTCATACGGTCCGCAGCCCGTCACAGCGCCAGCCCTGCCGATATTGACGCCGTAATCCGCATACGCGCCCGCGTCCCAGAGGTACTCCACCTCTTCCGCGATGATGCGGCCGTCCTTCGTCGCACCCGTCTTGATGCGCGCCACCAGGCCCTGCCTGCAGGGAAGCGTCGCGCATTCCTCCTCCCGAATAGGGATCAGCTTGACAGGCCGCCCGCCCGCGGCCTTTGATAACAGGCCAACGAGAGGTTCCATATGGATGCCGCTTTTGCCGCCAAAGCCGCCGCCCACATAGGGCACGTTTACCTCAATATTGGTTTTCGGCAAGTTGAACGCCACCGAAAACAGATCGCGGATGGAAAATGGGGATTGCGAGCTAGAGTGGATTTTAATTTTATCCCCAACACCCCACTGCACGATGGTGCCGTGGGTTTCCAGCGGGATGTGGAACACCTGCGGCTGCTCGTAGGTGTGCTCAATCACCACGTCCGCGCGCCGGAACGCTTCCTCCACATCACCTTTTCGCACCTTGATATGGCTTGCGACGTTGGTGCCGGCAATCGGGAAGAATACGCCCTTGATATGCGAATATTCGCCAAGTTTTTCATGCACAAGCGGACTGTCTGGCTGTACCGCGGCCTTGACGTCGAGTATGGCAGGCAGCGGCTCATAGGTCACTTCAATCAAATCTACAGCCTGTGCCGCGACCTCCGCGTCCACCGCCGCCACCGCGGCCACGACCTCGCCGTAATAGCGCACCTTATCCGTTGCAATGATGGAGCGGTCCACCATGTAGATGCCGAGCTTTTTCGCACCCTGTCTTCCTGTAATCACGGCGCGCACGCCGGGCAGGGCTTCTGCCTTGCTGGTATCGATGGAGAGGATGTTGGCGTGCGCATGGGGGCTCGTTTTGACCCGCGCGTGCAGCATGCCGTTCATCTTCAAATCCGCCACATAGGGCGCGGTACCCGTCACCTTCTCAAATCCATCGTGGCGGGAGACGCTTTTGCCGATGTATTGATACTTATTCGCCATCATGCTCACCTGCTATCGCCTGAACTGCCGCGAGTATGGTCTCATAGCCTGTGCAGCGGCAGAGATTGCCCTCCAGCGCCTCAATGATTTCGTCCTTGGTCGGGTGCGGATTTTTGTTCAATAGCGCCCGCGCGCTCATCACCATACCGGGCGTACAGAACCCGCACTGGAATGCATTGTGTTCTAAAAAGCTCTTCTGGAGGTCGGAAAGCTCACCGTCCTTGACTTCGCTTTCAATCGTGTAAATCTCAGCGCCCTCGGCTTCCATCGACATCACCATGCAGGCGTTGACCGCATTGCCGTTGAATATGACCGTACATGCGCCGCACTCGCCCGCGCCGCAGCCCTCCTTGGTGCCGGTAAGCTCCAACTCCTCCCGCAGCAGCGTAATCAGCGTCGCGTTTTCGCTGCACATGGCATCGTACTCGATACCGTTGACCCTCACATGGATATTGCGTTTCATGCCCGCACCTCCAACTTCTCGCCGGTTGCAAACGCTTCTACCGCAAGCCCGGTAAAATACCCGAGCATTGCCAGCCGGTACTTCTTGGAACTCCGCACATCGGAAATGGGCCTGACATATCCCTGCACCTTCTCCTTAATCTCTTCCTTTGCGGCTAACAGCTCCTCCGGGGCATACGCGCCGATCCCGTCGATGAGCAACGGCGTTGGGCCCACCGCCGCCGCCGCGAACACGAGGCGGCCGTCCTCATGGTAAAACCCGGCAAGCCCTACCTGTGCAAGATCATGCCCGCGGATGCGCCGCTTTTTAAGATACACGCCGCGCCCCGGCTGGTTGGGCAGCGTCAGCTTCACCGCAAGCTCATCGGGTGCAAGTACATGCTTCTTGACGCCGGTAAAGAATGCATGAAGCGGAATCACCCGTTCCCCGCGCGGTGATACAGTATGTACGCTCGCACCCAGCACCAGGCAGGCGGGGATCATATCCCCGCCGGGCGAGGCGTTGCAGATATTGCCCATCAGAGTGGCGCGATTGCGCAGGAGCGTATTGGCTAACGTAATTGCCGCTTCCTGCAGAACCTTGTGCTCTTCCCGCAAACAGTCCGCGTGCAGGATCTGATTGCAGGTGACCGCAGCTCCAATCACTAGCCCCTCCGGCGTGTAGGAAAACGTATGCAGTTCTTCGATGCGTTTGATGTCCATCAGATACCGGCAGTCCACCACGCGGTTGCGCAATAAAATAATC
>JAEYLA010000162.1 GCA_023461495.1 Bacillota bacterium
CCAAGGTATTCCTGCGGCTTGCGCCTGAAAAACAGAAAAAGATTTTTGACGCCGCTGCCGCGGAGTTCGCGCAGCATGGCTTTGATGCTGCGAACACAAATGTGATCGCCCGCAGGGCAGGTATAAGCGTAGGATCCCTGTTCCAATACTTTACGACCAAGCAGGCACTCTTTCTGGGCCTTGTGGATTATGGCACGCAGGAGCTGCTCGCCCCTGTGATCGAAACCATGCGGGAGGCGCCGGATGCGCTCACCCTGTTCCGCTATATGCTCGTCTGCGCGCGTGAATTTGCGCTCGCCTACCCGGATTATAACCGTGTGTACCTTGGCGTGACGGCGGCAATGCCCTCCCCTATGGCGACACAGCTCGCAAGGCGGATTGAGGAGCGAACCATCGCCTCCTACCGCCGCGCCATCCGCAAAACCGGGGAAACCGGCGTCAAGGAAGGCTGCATGGCGTTTTTGATGGACAACCTTGTATTGGCGTTCCAATTCTCGTTCGCATCGGAATATTATCACGAGCGCCTGATTGCCTACACGGGGATCGATCCGCAGCAGGACGGGGACATATTGATCGAAGCACTGTGCGGCATGGTGGAAACGCTGCTCAAGGACGGGTAAAAAAGCAATGGAGTAGGTTTAAAATGCCGCAGACAGCGGCATTTTTTCTGCAAAGGACAAAAGCATGAGCAAAGAGATAAAAAGCGTTGGTTCTCTTTGCGACATGTGTTATGCTTCGGTTCTAGCCATATTACTTATTGTAAGAACGTAAAAGCGATTTCAGTTTTAACATGGAGGATGTGAACATATGAAGGTACGCGCTTTATCGCTGATAGCAATGATGTTATTCCTTTCCTGGTGTTCGGGATGTTCTGAGCGTGTACCGCCCCAATCCGGAATGGAAGCTGAAATGGTGAGTATTCCCGCAACGAATACCAATGATTTGGAAGCAAACACAAATCAGGGCGGGAACGATGCGTGGAACGCGTATCGTTCTATTCTGTCAGGAAACTTTACTCTGATAAATGAGGATGGCTATAAATCAGAGATGGAATATTTATACAAGATGGATTCTCAAAACGGAAAATGCGAATGGAAATATCTATTGATGGATTTCAACAGGGACGGCAGCGAGGAACTGTTTATTCAGCTAACCCCCAATCACGACTCGGCGCTTTTCCGTTATGAGGACGGAAATGTAGAATGCATTTACATTGATGATTTGGAAATGAATTGTTTTACGCAGCCGTTAAAAGGCGGAAAGTTGCTTGAAACGTACAATTATTGGATTGCTCCGTCGAAAACAATTTCTGAACTTGATTCCGAATCTAAGCCTGTAAATCAAAAGCGGTATGTTTCGATAACCGTCGACGATTACGCATATTACAAGGAAAAGTATGGAGAGATAATAAATCGATACCCTGTCATCACAGAAGCGGGCGTATATTACTTTCAAGAGATGGACGGTAACGTAACCGAATTGCTAAAAGAAGATTGGGAGCGGATACAAAAAGAGATTGACGAACAGATCGTCGCCGACAGCGAGTGGAAGGATTGTTCTGAACTTAGCGCAAGCTGACATAGGCAAAGATATATGAATTGCTGTTACAATAGGCCGATTGCATAACGCTGGCGGCCTATTGTAGTAGATCACGAATCTTATTAGCGTAACCCTGCCAGGAAGGCTATTGACTTCTTAGCAGGGTTTTCTATGGCCTCTCTGATTGATCAGCCCTCGGTCTTGACGCCGCTGCGCAGTTTGTACTGCTGAGGGAAGTTTTTCCACATCAGGTAAACAAGCAGGCAGGTGCCCACCTTATCCAAAAGGTTGTTGATCACCTTGGGGATAAACGACGCGGCGAATATGCTCGCACCGCTTTCCTTGAGCCACAGGAACAGGAAATCCATGCCCGTGCCGGTCAGCCCGCCATAAACCCAAATGCCGATCGGTGTGCCGATGAGCGGGGCGACGATGCTCAGGATCAAACCGGTGATGAGCGCAACCACGAAGCTGAACGTATACTTCTTTGCGATGAATCCCACCACAATGCCGATGACGACGTTGACCAGCAGAAACGGAATATCCTTGACGTTAAAGAGGATGCCCGTGAGGAGGTTCGTCAGCCCGCCGACAGCCGCCCCATACCACGGCCCGGCAAATACAGCTACAAACACGGTGCCGATGGTATCCAGATACAACGGCAGCTTCAAGGAGCTTGTGAGTACGCCCAGCACAATATTGGCTGCAATGGCCAGCGCGCAGAATACCAGGGTTCTTGTTTTCTCGTTTCTCATCGTAAATTCCCCTTTTATATGTTCTTTGCGGTTATGCAAAAAGGTCGGAGGAGAAGGTGTTAAGCGAAAGGATGGGAATTGTAAGCCCCCGGGCGTTGAGCAGCAGCAGCAATTCTTCGATAAAGACGCCCTGCCCCTCCTTTAGAACGGGTTGCGGCAGCGCGCGCTGTGCGCCGGAACAAAATAGCTCGCCGCCCCATGCGCCTGTGCAGGTTTTGTGTACGCCGCAGCTCGGGCTGCCGTCAATACCGAGGATGCCGAGGATGCGGAAGCGGCCCGGATGGCTCGCATATTCCGCAAGCTGGCCAAGATACGGCGAAAGGAGGCTGCGGCAGTGCGCGCGAAAAAAAGGGTTGTCAAACTGCTCTTTTACATGCCCCCAGCGGATTGCGCCATAAAGCGTCAGCTCCGGGCAGGGAAGCTGGATTAAGCCCACCCCATGCCGCAGCAGCGCCTCCATGGCGGAATCGCGCAGCGCGCGCTCCGCTTCATATTCCGCGGCGTCAAGCGAGGCGACCTTGGAGGCGGGGTTTAAGATGCAGTGGCATACCGCCATGATGCAGCGCGGCTGCGGAGAAAGCTGTATGTTCGGCATAACTGTTATTCCTGTTCATAACGATGTGATGTGTTAGTATCATACCTGTAAAACAGGACAGCGTCAATCTTTTCAAAGTATAACGATAATGATATAGAATTTCTATGAAAAAACGCTCCGACATGCCGTAGCGCAGGCGGCGCGATGCAATCAGAAAATTAGATACGCGCTTCCGGGAAGGAGCTTGCACTCCTTTTTGATGCGGCTTGCTTCGGCGGTGAGGGCGTAGACGTCACAGAACCGGCCTTCCTCTACACGCACGCCCGCAATGGAAAGCGAGATCATCGGGAACTGCTCGAGGGTACCCTGCCGGTTCCTGGTGGTGATATAGCCGTTTTGCGCGTCCTCGGCCTTATAAAACGCGCGGATGCGCAGATCAAAGTCCGCAATCAGCGCGCGGCAAAGCGTCTCCGCGATATCCGCATCCACAATGCCCACAAAATCATCTCCGCCGACATGGCCCACAAACGCGTCGCCCGGCAGGGTGTTTTTGATGCACAGCGCAAGGTGCTTGATGACGCGGTCCCCGTTTTCAAAGCCGTACACATCGTTGTAAGCTTTGAAATTGTCGATATCAAAGTACAGCACGCAGCGCTTTTTGCGCTCAAGCAGCATGGCGGAAAGCGCGTTTTCAATCGGGACATTGCCGGGCAGCGCCGTGAGCGGATTTAGTTGGGTGGCGTTGTTGACCTCGATTTCGATGGTCTTATTGAGAAGATCCTTAATGGTGACGATGCCGTAATACTTCCCTTCCAGCGTGACGGTAATAAAATCATACACATGCTCCTCCGGGCGGGACATGGCAAGCTTGCCCGAAACCGTCACCGGCGTCCGGTAATCAAGTGTCAGAAATGACCTGTCCATGATGGCGGATATGGTTTTTCTGGAATAGAGGCTGTAGCCATAAACGCCCGCAACAGCGGTATTCACCAGGTTGCGGGTGACGACGCCCTGTACGTATCCATCCCGGGTGACGCAGAACCCCTGCAGTTCCGGGTGCTTCAACAGCATGGCGTAGGCGTCCTGGATCATGACATGCTCATTGACGGAGGGCGCGGAGATGCACAGGTTGCCGATGAACACTTCCGCCAGCTTGTAGCCGTAGAGATGGTTCTTCTTTGCGTTGATGTCCGTAATGGTCTCCACAATCTCCCGGTCCAGCGGATCAAGCCCCGGGCGCGGGCGCTGGATAAAAAAGCCCTGCCCGTACTGCACGCCAATGTGGATGAGTGTTTCCAGCTCCGAAAGGGTCTCAATCCCCTCCGCGATCAGGTGCGTGCCGGTGATCTTTGCAAACTCCTGCATGCTTTTAACGAGCGCCTGTTTGACGGTATTGCGGTCGATATTGCGGATGAGCTGCATGTCCAGCTTGAGGTAATGCGGCTGGATATCGGAAATCAGGTTCAGGCCGGAATAGCCCGCGCCCGCGTCGTCGATGGCGATCTGGTATTGCTGATCCTTGTAATAATGGATGATGTCCTTGAATTCGCCGATGTCGCGCACGGCGGAACGTTCCGTGATTTCAAATATGATGCGGCCGGGGTCTATTTCAAATTCCTCCAGGTACTCGCGTGTGAAGCCTTTTTGGAATTTGACGTCCTCCATCACGCTCGGGTTGACGTTGAGGAAGAGCATCGTATCGCTTTTTGCGCATTGCATGGCGGAAAGCGCTTTTGCACGGCACAGGCGCTCAAGTTCCCAAAGTTCCTTTGCCGCTTCCGCTACGGCAAACAGCATGGCGGGGCTTTCCAGCGGGGTGCCTTTCGGCCCGCGCGAAAGTGCTTCATATCCGAGCACTGCGCCGTCCCGCAGGGAGACGATGGGCTGAAACACGGAAGTGACGGAGGCCTGTTCCAATATAGTTGTGAGCTGTGCCTGATATTTCGGCAGCTCGGATGCTTGCGGTATCAACATGGGTTCCTTTCCGGGAGGCTCGGCCTGTTTTTCCCTATATTACGTATATCGGCACAGAAATGCACAATGTAACGCGGTTACCGCAAAGAAACAATCAATTGTTTGTAAAAGTCACTGCATGCAGAAAAAATGCCGCCTTTTGATGCGGCAGGCGCAAATCCGGCAGGCGGCGTTTATACGTCAGGAACGGATGCTCTGCGGAAAGCAGAAGAGATGATTTGGATCATAGCGCTGCTTAATGCGCAGAAGGCGGGCGGCGTTTTCACCGTAATAGGCCTGCATGTAGTTGCGGTTCATCAGGCTTGGGAAATTGATATATGCGCCCGGCGTGATGCTTTGCAAATAACGGTAGCGCGGCTGCATCCACTTGAGTGCGGCAGGTTCCGCACTGCCGTGCTCCCAACGTGTTTCAAGATCAATGATGTAAGGGGCGTCCCGGTAGAAAAACGCCGTTTTCTGCAGCGCAACCTCGCGCACGCGCCCGCCAAGGCCAAACAGGCCGATGGAAGCGTACTCTGCACCCGGCGCGCGTTCCGCAATCAGAAAAACGATGCGGCGCATCTCTTCCTCCCGTAGGAAACAGGGTGCAAAGCGCCCGGCGTCGCGGAACTTTTCATAGGGCGGATACCCTTGCTCCACCATGCGGATGGCGTCAAGGAAGGTGGCCTCCTGCATGGTGACAGTGATGCCGGGCAGCGTGAGAAACGGCGCGAGAGACGCTTCCGCCTGCGCCTGCGTGCCGTAGTAGATGCCGCGTACAAAGAATCCGTAGCCAAGCGTTTCGGAATTGAAGATGCGGCAAAGCGGCGTAAACCGGAAATCCTCCTGCTGAAGCCAGGACTGAAAACGGGAGAACACCGCAACGCCGTTTTCGAGCGGCATGTTGGACGCGGTAATATTCACATACGTCACCGCAAACAGCTTTGGCGGCAGACGGTATGTAAGCTCCGTAACAACGCCGAAGTTGCCGCCGCCACCGCCGCGCAGCGCAAAAAACAAATCCGGCTCGCTTGTTTCACTGATACAGTGGAGCCTGCCGTTCGCGTCGATCAGGCGCGCGGCAAGCAAACTGTCGCACGTCAGGCCGAACATCCGCGCGCTCATCCCCCAGCCGCCGCCCTGTGTCAGCCCCGCAGCGCCCACCGTGGGGCAGGTGCCGCTTGGAAACGGATACCCCGCAGCGCCCACAAGCTCGTAGAGCGCCGCGTTCTGTACGCCCGCGCCAATGCGCACAATAGACTGCGCGGGATCGATCGCGCTGTGGTTCATGCGCTGCATGTCAAGCACTACCACGTTGTCGCCAACGCAGAAGCCCTCATAGTTGTGCCCGCCGCCGCGCACGCGCACGGTACAGCCGCGCCGCTTTGCCTCGCAGACGGCAAGGGCAACGTCCCGCTCTGTTTCGCAATAGACGATGGCGGCGGGAAAGCGCTGTATGGAGCGGTTATAAATCTGCCGTGCCTGCCCGTAGCCCGGGTCGGACGGAAGGAGTATTTCAGGAAGCGTGCAGTTTTTTGCCATGGGATGTGGCTGTACTTATGGCGTGGATTGTGGTTGTGTGATAAGTACACTCCTCTCTATATGCAGTGTATGACAGG
>JAEYLA010000163.1 GCA_023461495.1 Bacillota bacterium
GCGCAATTCTTCGCGGGGAGCCGCAGGTAAAACTGACCATTGCGCCCGACAACCTTGGCGGGTACTGGGAGGGCGGCATCAACGGCCACTTTTTCCGTATCAAGACGGGTGTGGAGGTGGAGGTGCCGAAAAGCCTTGCAAAGCTGATTTCCGACAGCGCAAGGGTGAAAATCCAGAGCGAGCAGAGCATGAATGCCTACCGCGGGCGCGGTAAAAAGGTGGGGTGAAGCAATGACGCTCAACGATATCATCGTATCCGCGCTCACACAACTGGACCGCGGGCACGACAGCCAGACGGTGGACACCTGGCGCGATAAGCTGACCCGCTACGCAAACGAGGCGGTGACGGACATCGCCACCATGCTGCAACTGCGAAGGACGGATACGCTCACCGTCAAGGACGGCGCGGCGGATGTGGCGGCGCTCCCCCGCTGCTGCGTGAAGGTGCTCTATGTTTCCCGCAATATGGCGCGGGTGCCGTTTATTATGGGGGACGCGAGCACGCGCATCCGCGTGCTGACCGAGGATGGTGAGGTGTATGTGCACTACCGCTATCTGCCGGACGATATGAGCTCGCCTACCGATGTGCCGGAGCTGCCCGCGTTTACCCACGGGCTGATCGTCACATACGTGGTGGCGCGGGAGCGCGCGAGCGCGGACCCGAGCATGCAGCGGGGCGCCAACATCTACTTTGAGCTTTACAACGCGGGCAAGCGCGGCCTGCGCGCGTCGCTTGGCGAGCAGGACGGCTACGCGCTTGTGAACAGGTGGTGAGGGGATGTCACTAAGTGAATACCGCATCGACGCGTTTTCGGGCATCGACCAGAGCGCCGCGGAGGGGATGATTCCGCCCGGTGCGAGCCCGGACGCGTGCAATATGGATACGGCGGACGGCTGCCTCGCGGTGGCGAAGGGGTATGTCAAGCACATTATAGCCCCGGTGCCGGGGAATAAGCCTATCCGCAGGCTGCTGTTCTGGCAGGGGCTGGTGAGCGGCCGGTTTCTCGCGGTGGCGGGAAACGAAGTATATTCCTATACGGTGACGGACGCTTCCCCTTCCTGGAAGCTGATGTTCACCTACCCGGAGGCGGTCAAAAACCTGCGCGTAGACTTTTGTGAGGCGCAGATCGGCAGCGCCGACCACCTCCTGCTCGCTTGCGGAGAGCACCAGATTATGAAATGGGACGGCGTTTCAAGCAGTATGCAGGTATTTGGCAACGCGGAAAAGGTATCCAATCTGCCGGTCAATTACCTCGCCATGCACTATGGCCGCCTGTTCGCCGCGGGCGATCCTGCGCACCCGTGCAGGCTGTATTGGAGCAAGGTGCCCGGAGACAGCCGCACGATTGAGGACTGGGCAGCGGACCCCAACAATGAGAACAGCGGCGGAGGGTTTGTGGAGGTGGGCGATACGTCGGGCGATCCGATCACGGGCCTGTGCGCACTTTCCAACCAGCTGCTCATCTGGAAGCGGCGCTCGCTCTACAGGCTTCTGGGGGACAGACCGGGCAATTACCGCGTGTACCGCGTGCATGCGGAGGTGGAGCAGATGCAGGATGCCGCCTGTGCGCTCTATGGGGACGTTCCCTACTGGATGACGGGCGCGGGCCTGTTCTTTTTTGACGGCCAGACGGCGCAGAAAAGCCTCGCCGCCCGGCGTATCCGCACGTTTTTAGGCGGCGCTTCCACCTCCAACTGCCGCGCCGCAAAGCGCGGAGAAACGCTGTACTTTACCGCTTACGAAAAAGCGCGCGATCCTATGAATTTAGGTTCCCAGAGGACGATGGACAACGCGCTCATCGTTTACGATATCGCCAGGCAGGCGTACATGATCCGGCGGGGATTTGAGATTTCTGACCTTTGCGCGCATGACGGCGCGCTCTATCTCATCAACGATAAGCGTACTGTCTACCGCTTTGAGGAAGGGGCGGATTATGACGGCATGCCGATTGACGCCTACTGGAATACGCCGCTGACAGACCTCAACAGCAAGCCGGGCATTAAGAATTTGCAGGAACTCTATCTGCGCGGTGCGGGCATGGGCGGCGGTGAAGGCGCGGTGCTGCTGCTGGATGCGCGCATCGGGCGCAACCTGCATGTCTACCGCTGCCTCATGCCGGAAAATGAGACGGAGGTGCTCGAAATCCCGCTCAAAAACGAAGGGCGCACGTTCCGGCTGCAGTTTTCCAATGAGGCGGGCTCACGCTTTCGTATCTTAGGCGGCGTCCAACTGCTCTTTGAGCACCGCCTGCGGGCAATCTGAATTTAGAGGGAGGAGAACCCTATGCCATATTCACCCACGGGCGTGCAGGCACTGTTTCCGGTGGCGCTGCCGCGCCAGATAAACCGCGACATACGCCGGGAGGACTATGAAACACAGGTTGCACAAAATGAAAACAACCTGAACCAAAACTTTTCTATTTTATATCAGAAGCTACTTGAGCTTGAGGAAATCCTTGCGCTCATCAGCGGGTAGGAGGCGGCATGGGAGTAAGGAGTGATTACCGCATTGTAGGCATGAGTACTGCAGAGGTGCGCGAGCTGCAAAAGGCGCTCGGCGTCACGGCGGACGGTGCGTGGGGGAACCAATCCCAGGCGGCGCTTGACAAACGCTACGGTGCGAACGCCGATCCGCTTGCGGTGTTTAAGGGCTCGGGATCGAGTTCGAGCTCAAGCACAGGCTTGGGGCAAAGCGGCTTGGGCGCTACGGCTTATTCGCAGCAGCCTGCCCAGCCCGCACTGTCCAACGGCTATACGGGCAGCTACTATACCGGCAAGGACGGCAACAACTATACGGACTACGGCGCCCTGCTGCGCAACGACGGCTTTTTTTATCCCGACGGCGCAAAGGTCAGCCCCAACGGCATGTATGTGGATGTTGGCAACGGCTGGCAGTTTGCGAAATATGGCGTTGCCTTTGATATGAAGGGACCTTTGCGTGACCGGGATGGCGCACAGTTGTATATTCCCAGCAGTGTGACGGGGCTTGCGCCGGGCGCGCGCATCCCGGGGTTTGAAGGCGGCGGCAGCACAGACGCTGCAGCGCCCGGCGCTGCTGACCCGGAACCGAAAACGGACGAAGAAAAGGCCGAGTGGGAGTTGTATCTGGAGCGCGAGCTCAAGCGGTATCAGGAAGAGTGGCTGTCCGGCTATATCGATTGAGGGAAGGAGAGGCAATGTATTATCTGGAGAATTATCCGCCCCCGCCGGGGATTACGGACCGGGAGGGCGTAAGGGCTGCGCAACGCCAGATGAACGCCGCGGGCGCGGGCCTTACGGTAGACGGCATTTGGGGGCCGAAAACGGAGGCGGCGTACCTGCGGTTAAATGGCGGGAACAGCGCCGCAACGCAGTACGGCGCGGGGCTTGGACGGTTTATGGAGCAGATGCAGGGGATGCTCAATTCGCCGGGTATCAGCTATACGCCGCAGTCGGAGTCTGCGCTGCGCGCGCAGCTTGCAAACGCGCTTCGCCCGCAGGTGGATGCGGCGATTGAAGCGCGCAGGGAGATGACGCGGGAAAATACGGCGGCGCTTGATGTGGACGCATGGGCGCGCGGCATGGGAAAAAGCACGTACCTGACGGACGTGAAGGAACGGCAGATGGACGACGAGGCCGACGATATCGCGCGGATGGAGCAGGAATACGCTTCCACGCTTACCTCCCTGCTGATGGACGCCTTCCAGCAGGAACGCCAGCGCACGCTCGAAGCCGAAATGTATAACGCGGACGCCGCTACAAAGGCAAGGCAGCTTGCGTTTTCTTCCGCGCAGAGTGCATATGGGGATTATTTAAGCAATCTGCAGGCCGCCCAAAACCGCGGCGGCGGTTCCGCAAAGGATGCCGCTATTGCGACAACGGAGGAAAACTGCCGCCTGTTTCTTTCCTATCTCACGCCGGAAGAGCACAGCAATATCTATAAAGGCGTTACCGCGCAGGACAGGGCTTACCGCGATGAGCTCATCGCAAGCCTTGGCTATGCGGGATATGTTTCGATCCAGCAGGAGTTTCCGGGGCTGTCGCGCTAAGCCGCATATAATGACTCGTTGCACTTAGCGCGATAGCGGGAGGGTACTCCTCAAAGGAGCAAAAAAGGGCGCCAGTGACGCCTTTTGCAATTGATATAGGGCGGCTGTGCGAGGATTTCTTCGCACAGCCGCCCATTTGTTTTGTTGCGAAAAGCGGATTATAGCTCCCGCATCAAATTAAATGTTTGCAGCAGGTTCAGCCGCCCGTATCCCCATTGCGCGTTCGGATATGTCAGCGTATCCGAACGGTTGCAGCCGCGGATGAGGTATGCGCGTATCTGATAGGTGGAGAGCGCGGCATCGTTGCCGTTGACAATCCCCCATTGCAGCATCAGCGCGCCTGCGCCCGTGGTGATGGCGGTGGAAACGCTCGTGCCGTCCATCGTGCCGTATCCCGTGGGGAACAGGCCCGATACGTTGACGCCTGGCGCAACCAGGTCCGGCGACATCATGGGAAGACGCGTCGGCCCCCAGGAGGTGCGCGTATAGAGGCTGTTGTTGTTGCCGTTGTACGCCCCGCAGGTGATCAGGCCGATGGCGGTACCCGGCACGACGATGGTGTAATATGGCGTGGGGGTCAAAAACTCCACGTTCCGGGAGACAAATCCTGTCATGGGCAGCCATGCGTGGTAGGTGCCGTCAAGCACGATATCTCCGTGGACGATGACCGTCCACACCCCCGGTGTGGGAAACCGGAACGAGATGGTGGTCAATTGCCCGCCGCTGCCCTCCACAGGGAAAAAATACTGCACCGTCACGATGGAACGTTCGAGCACCAGGCGCGCTTCAAGCGTGGTGCCCGTGCGCGCGGGCACACGCCCCACCATTTCCCCCGTGGGAGAACGCACCGCGACAGAAAACCGGTCAGGCGCGGTGTTCCAAAGCGAAATCAGAAAGTCCCCCGCGTTTTCGCCGACGCGGATGTCCATATCCTGATCCTCGCCGGCGATGGTCAGCTTTCCCTGCGTGTGGTGGCGCGCCTGGCTTTCATTTCCCGCCGCGGCGCACAGGCACACGCCCCTGAGGTTGGAAACGCCGCTTAAGTATTCCTCAAACAGCGTAAATCCGTCGTGGCTGCCGAAATTGGTGCCCAGCCCGATACAGATGGAAACGGGCCTGCCAAGCTCGCGCGCCCGTTGGAGGATATATTCGACACCCGACATCACGGATGTGGATTCATATGCGTTTTCCTGATCCGGCGGAACAAGATAGAGCTCCCGGTAATATTGCCGCGCTTTGCGCAGCTTGACGACGATCAGATCCGCTTCAGGTGCCGCGCCCACATTCTGGCCGATGCGCCTGCCCGCGGCGACAGAGGCTAAAAACGTGCCGTGGCCGACCGTATCCTGCTGGGGCACGATGCTGTAAGGGTCATCGGACTGCAGCGCAAGGTTGATCTGCTCCTGGGTGTATTCCGTGCCGACATAATACCCTGCAGGCGGGCTGCCGCGCTGCGTCTGATC
>JAEYLA010000164.1 GCA_023461495.1 Bacillota bacterium
TGCCCTCATATTCGTTCGTGGTCTTGATGAGGTTGAGCATGGTCTCAAACTCGCGGATATAGCACATATCGCGGTAGATGTTCTTGAATTCCTCGGTGGTGAAATTCTTCAGCTCATCCTTGACCGACTTCTGGTAGGTGTTGACCGGAATATCCGTAAACTGGATCGCGCCCGGCTTGCGCACATCCTGCGGGTTGACCAACAGTGATTTTGTCATGGCTTTGTTCTGCTCCTTATCTCAATCTATTCAATGCTTTTTATTGGGGCTTTGCCCCACAGCCCCACCAGAAACCTTTTTCGTAAAAAGGTTTCTGGACTTCGAAAAACTTCACGCAACATACGGAAAAGTTTTTTGAAGGGTATGGGGAACTTTTTTACAAAAAAGTTCCCCGAGGGCTTTACTTATACTGGAACACCGCTTCGCGGATGATTTCAGCGACCGTCGGGTGCGGGAACACAATTTCCTTGATATCGTCAAGCGGAAGCTCCAACTCAATGAACGTGCCCGCCGCCACAATAAACTCGGAGGAGTAATTGGAAAGCGCCTGCAAACCAATAAGCGTCTTTTTCTGCTTGTTGATAACGAGCTTTATAATACCGTCGCCGCCCTCGTTTTCCGCGAGATAGCGCCCCGAGAAGCGCATGGGGATTTTTACAACGTCCACATCCATGCCCTTTGCGCGCGCGGTGTGCTCGGTCTCGCCGACGCTTGAAAGCTCGGGGTTGGTGTATAGAACGCCGGGGATGGCTGTGTAGCGCATGACGTCGCGCTTGCCAAGCATGTTGTTCACAGCCACTTCCGCTTCGCGGTAGGCGGTGTGGGCCAGCATGGACTTGCCGTTGACGTCGCCCGCGGCATACACTTCAGGAATGTTCGTCTTCATGCGTGCGTCGGTGACAATTGCGCCGCGGTCGGTGAGTACATTGAGGCTCTCAAGGCCGATATCCCGGGTGTTGGCACGGCGGCCGATAGAGAGCAGCACCTTGTCCGCGGGCGCGAACTGCGCCTTGCCGTCTTTTTCATACTTCACGCCGTCAGCGGTGATTTCGGTTACGCGGGCAGAAAGGTGGAACGTCATGCCCTTTTTCTCGTAGCCCTTTTGCAGGATGGAGATAAGCTCCGGATCGTTTTCGCCTGCGATATGGTCAAGCATTTCGATCACGGTCACTTCAGAGCCGATGGCGTTGAAGTAGGAGGCCATCTCAAGGCCGATAACGCCACCGCCGACTACAACAAGCTTGCCCGGCTTTTCTTTCAAAGCCAGCGTTTCGCGGTTGGTCATGACAAAGCCGCTGCCTAAGCCCTCCTTCAGGCCCGGAATCGGGGGCACGGCGGGGGAAGAACCGGTGGCGATCAGCAGGCGCTTGCCCGTATAGGTTTCGCCGTTTGCGGTGACCGTGTAGCCCTCCGCGTTCTTGCCGGTGATGATACCGCGGCCTTCCACAACGGTAACGCCGTTTGCTTTGAGGGCGGATTTTACACCCGCAACAAGAGTTTTCACGACCTTGTCCTTGCGTGCGATCACCTTTGCGTGGTCAATGGAAAGGCCCTGCGCGGTGACGCCGTATTTGTCGCCATGGGAGGCGCTGTCAAATATCTTTGCGGAATACAGCAGCGTCTTTGTGGGGATGCAGCCCTCGTTCAGGCAGACGCCGCCGACACTGCGTTCTTCAATGCAGAGCACGGACAACCCCGCGTGGCCTGCGCGCTCGGAACCAAGGTAGCCCGCCGGGCCGCCGCCCAGCACAATGAGATCATATACCATGGGATGGTTTCCTCCTCATAAAAACTGCAAGGGGTGCGCCGAGAAAGGCGCACACCCTGTATGAACAATTTAGCCGATCAAAAGACCCGTGAAGTTTTCGAGGCTCTTGCACAGCTCCTGCAGGAAGCGGGAAGCGGGCGCTCCGTCCACCGCGCGGTGGTCATACGTGAGGGACAGGCCCATGGCGGGGTACGCCTTGATGGTACCGTCCACGGTGCGGATGCGTTCGGTAATGGTGCAAACGCCGAGGATTCCCGTCTGCGGCGGGTTGACGATGGGCGTGAACATCTCAATGCCCAAAGACCCAAGGTTCGAGACGGTGAAGGTTGCGCCGGTGAGGTAATCCGGGCTGATGGAGCCTTCCTGCGCGGCCTTTGCAAGCGCCTTTGCTTCCTCCGCGATTTCACGCAGGGATTTTAAATCCGCATTGAAGATGGTGGGCACCAAAAGGCCGCGCGGGGTATCCACCGCAAAGCCAAGGTGCACATGGTTGAAGTAACGCATCTTATCGTCCAGGAAGTGCGCGTTCATATCGCGGTGTCTGGACAATACGCGGGAAACCGCGTAGAGGATGATGTCGTTGAGGGTGATGTTGGGTACTTCCATCTGCTCGGGCGCGGCCTTTAGCTGCTTGCGCAGCGCCATGATAGCGGAAGCGTCAAAGGAAGAACTGTGCGTGAGCTGCGCCATGGAGGAAAGGCTATTATGCATGGCCTTTGCAATGGACTTGCGGATGTTGGGAAGCTTCACGTCCTCATAGTCCGCAACAGCGCCTGCCGCAACCACGGACGCAACGGCGGAAGCGGAAATTGCCGCAACTGCGCCATGCTCCACGGTGGCGATATCCGTCGTAGAGAACCTGCCGCCAATGCCGGTGCCGCCGGTTGCGGGCGCGCCATCCTTGAGGGCGGCAGCCGTTGCGCGCGCGCCGGAAGCGGCAAGCGCAACCACATCCCGCTCAATGATGCGGCCGTGAGGGCCGGTGGGGGCCGCGTATGCGGGCGCGACATTCAGGCGCTCCGCGGCGGCGCGGGCACGGGGGGAGACAGCGGCGTCGCTTGCGGAGGCGGCATTCACAACGGGGGCAGCCGAGGCCGCTTCCACAGCCGCAGGCTTTGCCGCTTCTGCTGCGGGCGCGGCTTCTGCAGGTGCTGCCGCAGTACCGCCGGTGAACGCGGAAATGTCCTCGCCTGGGGCGCCGATCACGGCGACGTTCAATAGCACCGGTACGTCGTCGTCCACCTCATAAAAACGCGCAAGCAACGTCCCGGAGGCCTTTGCAGGCTCCTCAAACGTTGCTTTGTCCGTTTCATACGTGAAAAGGGGTTCGCCTTCCTGTACGGTATCGCCTACCTGCTTGTGCCATTCCGTGATGATGCAGCTTTCGACCGATTGACCCTGTCTGGGCATGATGACTGCTGTCGCCATGTAAGTGCCTCCTTAAATGTTATATAAGATGTTATATATATCAACAAATATGATATTTTTAATCATTATTATGGCTATATCATAACAATTTCATGC
>JAEYLA010000165.1 GCA_023461495.1 Bacillota bacterium
GGCCTCGCTGTCGAGCATTTCCTTGCAGATTACAAGCCTGCTTTCCGCAAAAAAAGGCAACGTTTCACAGGCCGCCTGTACGGCTGTTGCCTGCGGCTTCTCCATCTCCTGCACATTGAGGTCGCGCGCCACGGGATCGACACGCGCAATCAGCGCGTTGAGCGCGCTCTGCTTGACAAATTCCTCTTCCCCATAAAAGAGAAACAGGCCGGAAACGCGGTTTTCCTTGATGCGCTCAAAAAACTGGTTGTGGTCCATGCTGCCTCCGGGTGATTGTTCAGGGCTTTTCTATCAGTATAGCATATCTGCTGTCCCGGGCATACGGCTGCATGGAAAGCTGCCCGTTCCGCACATAGAAACGTATCTGCCCATGCCTGTTTGTATGGTACGTGCCACTCACCGCTGTAATGCTGCCAGGAGAAACGAAAAACGCATATCCTTCCAGTGTAACCCTCATCCCTTTCGCATCCGCGACCATACGTTCCGCATGGGAGATGCCGTTGGCGTAGAGGTAACGTTCCGCAGCTGCGCCGGTCAGCGCGTTCTTTGTGCCAAACAGCTTGTCGCTGCCCGCTTCATGAACGTGCACCGCGTATCCGTAGGGGATGTCAAGGACGGTAATATGCCGCTGCGGGCGAAGCGACAAGGGAACGGCAACGAGCGCGATGCTAAGCGCCGCGCTGACCGAGGCAAGCAATATCCGCTCCTTGCGTTTCCCTAAAAAATAAGGCGAACAGAACAGCAGGAATAAGAAGAAGCATACGCCCGCGCCAAGAGAGAAGGTGGGGAGCCAAAGCATGCCCGGGGCGGCTGCGGCCTGCGCCACCGCGCGCATCAATGAAAGCGTAGCGCCGGAAATGGAAGCCAAAAACCTTGCAATTGCCGGGGAAAGGGGGTAGAGCAGCAGCGCAATGCCCGAAGGCAGCATGCTCAAGGCACACAGCGGTACCACAAGGATATTGGCGGGGATGCTTAAAATCGGCATAGTTTGAAACACGGCGGCCGATACCGGCAGGGTGGAAACGCCGGCACTGATGCTCAACGCAAGTGGTTCCTTGAGCGTGCGGGGCAAGCGCTGTATGCTGCCATTGAGCGTGGGATACAGCAGCAGGATGCCGAGCACCGCCGCATAGGAAAGCTGGAAGCCGACGGAAAACAACGCAAACGGAGAAATCAGGACAAGGAGCAGGAACGAAAAGGAAAGCGCTGAAAGCGGATCGTTCCTGCGGTTGCATACGCGGGAAAACAGCAGGCAGAATGTCATGAGCGCCGCGCGCAGCGTGGCGGGCGCAAAGGCGCAGAACGCGCAGTAGAAGAGAAGCGCCGCGCAGATCATGATCAACTGCGGAACAGGCCGCACGCGGCGCAGCAACAGCAGCAGCATCCCTGCAAGCAGGGAAACGTGCAATCCGGAAACGGACAGCAGATGCGCGATGCCGGAAACGCGGAAGGCGTCGAGCGTTTCCTCTGGAATATCCGCCACTGCGCCGTGAAGCATGCCTGCGGCCAAAGCGCCGTTTTCCTGCCCCATCAGCTTGATCAAAATCTGCGTGCTTGTGTCCCGGAGCACAAGGAGCTTTCCATAGAAACCAATGGGAGCCTCCACGATGGATACAGTGCCCTTTGCCTTAGCAAGCGCGACAATTCCCTGAGACAGGCAATAAGACCGGTAATCCATCCCACCTTCATTGCGCGGCCCCTGCGGGAGTGAAAGCGAAGCTTCCACATGCAACCGGCTGCCGTAGGAGGGGGCAGGCCCATTCTGCGGCGGCAGGGTGATGAGCACATCCCCGTCGATCGCGTGGCCGTCCACCCGCGCATTCGTAAGGCGAAGCTGCGTTCCATACGCCTTAGGGAATGCCTGAGAAACGGCACCTGTCAGCGTACAGGCGCTGCGCTCCGCTGGAAATGCGGGGTAGGCAAGCTGCAGGCGAAGCGCGCCAAGGGAAAGAAACAGCAAGAAGAGCGCAATGCCCCGTATCCGAAATACGCGCAACATGGCGGCGCATAAGAGCGCCCCGCCGCAGATCAGATAGCCGGGCATACCCGGGAAGCGGTAAGAAAACAAAAGCCCCGCCATCATCCCCAAGGCGGCGATGACAAACGGGCGCTTGTTGAAATACCGGTGGCAGGTCATAAGAGATCGGCGCTCAAAAGAAGCCGCTCTTCCTCTGTGCGCAGTGCTGCAAAGGAAATGCCGTGTTTGGACTCGCTCACAGGCTTTCCGCTTCCCAATACGGATGCGGCGCTGTCCGCCCAGATAAGCGCCGTGGAACGCGGAAAGGTATCATCCTCCGTCAAAGCGGAAAGAAGAACGGGCAAATAGGCGCTGATTCTCTTGGACTGGTCTTCTATGATCTGAGCATGCTTTTCTGAGAGATATTCACTGATCTCTCCTTTGGGAGAACTGATTTTTTTACCTGCCGTTTCTTCGAGCGTCAGCAAGAAACCCTGCACATACCCGTTTGCGGCGTAGAGTACAAGCGCGTCTTCCGGCGCATTGGCCTGGTACTGCATGGAGTACGCGCCATCGTCTTCCTCCAACAGCAGAAAGCCCGCCTCCTCCAAACGGCTGATGAACACCTCCGCGGAGACGCCGGG
>JAEYLA010000166.1 GCA_023461495.1 Bacillota bacterium
GTTTCTTCGTCCTCCCAGGTGATCACGCCTTGGGGGCCTTTCGTCACGCAAAGCTTGCAAAGCCTGCAGCCAGCGCCTATGTTCAGCCTGCCATCCTGTACGTCTATGGCGGCAAACGGGCAGAGTGTAATCAATTGCGCGGTATTCTCTTCGTTCACCAGAGATTGATGGATATTCAGCGCCATCTGTATTCCCTCATATCAGCTTCTTTTCTTTGAGCAGCGCGCCCAACGCATCGCTCAGTTCTGCGCCGCTGCCGCGCAGCGTTCGCTTATCCGCGTTCTTTTCCGGCGGAAATATCCGCTCGACCTGCGTGGGCGAGCCTTTGAGCCCGCAGCGCGCAAGATCAATGTTCGCAAGCTCCCGAACGGACCATACAGCAACCTGATCGGCGCCGGCATTGATACGGCGCATGCGTTTATATGAGGGCAGGCGGGGCGTATTGACGTCCTTTTCGATGGACAGCAGGCATGGAAGCTTCATTCGTTGCGTTTGCAGCCTGTCGTCAAGGCTGATGCGGACGGTGATGTCCTCTTGCGTTGCCTCCATGACCTCACATACATTCGTGGCGTGCTCGATATGAAGCAGCTCCGCCATTTCCGGCCCGACCTGCGCCGTATCGCCGTCGGTAGTCTGTTTGCCGCAGAGGATGAGATCGTAAGCGCCCATCTGCTCGACGCCGCATTTGAGCGCATAGCTTGTTGCCGCCACGTCCGAACCGGCAAATTTCCGGTCCGAAAGCAACACTGCGCTTTGTGCGCCCATATATAATGTCTCAAGCAGCGCCGCCTTTGCCTGCGGCGGACCCATGGTCAGCGTCCGCACGCGGCCGCCGTATTGTTCACAAAGCGAGTACGCCAGTTCCAGTGCAAACAGATCGTATGGATTGAGCTTGCAATCCACGCCGTCCCGTTTTAATACGCCGGTTACGGGATCGACCTCAACCTCGTTGGTTCCCGGCACCTGTTTGACACATACGATGATTTCCATGCCTCTCTCCGTATTCTTTCAATTGAATTCGCGTAGCCCCGATATCCAGTGGCCTAAATTGATGAGAAAGATCAGCCGTGGCTGATCTTTCTGGCCATTTATTCTACAACCGTTTTGAAAGCACAGCCCGTTCATATGCCTGTACTTTCTCCATCCAACGGATTCCCACGGGCACATCGTTTGCCATGCAGTAATAGTCCCACACCGCGCCGAAGGGGAGCATTTTTGCCTCCTCCTGCAGGGCAAGGCGCAGGGTGTAGTCGCCGTCCGCTTCCGCCGCGCGGATGTTATCTATGGGGGTTAGTGCGGCGTGGAGCAACGCTTTTTTTGCGTTGCGCATGCCGATGGCCCAGCAGGCGATGCGGTTGATGGAGGCGTCAAAATAATCAAGCCCAATAAACACGCGCTCTTCCAGATTGTTATGGAGAATTTCATCCATGATGCGCTGCAACTCATCGTCCAGCAAAATCACATGGTCGCTGTCCCACCTTACACCGCGGCTGACATGCAGCAATATCCGGGGCAGGAAGCTTAATATTGCCGAAATTTTTGCGCTGATGACCTCCGTGGGATGGAAATGTCCCGCGTCAAGCGTATAGACCTTGTTCCGTGCAAGCGCATAGGAAAGCGCATATTCGTGGCTTGCCACCGTATAGCTCTCTACACCCACGCCAAAAAGCTTGCTTTCAATGGCGCATGGGATGAGCGCTTCATCAATCAGATCAGCGAAGATTTCATCCAGGGAGCTTGTCATCCATTCCCGGTGCCGGAGCGTATCCGCACATACGTCCTTATAGCCGTCCGGCATCCAGTAGTTGACCACAGAAGGCTTTCCAAGCTGCTTTGCAAAGCTTTGTGCGATCTCGCGGCAGCGCTTGCCATGCTCCACCCAGAAGCGGCGCACCTCCGGCTTGCTGCTTGAAAGCGAGAAATTACCGTCCATCATCGGATGGGAGAAAAACGTGGGGTTAAAATCGAGGCCCATGCGTTTGGGCAGCGCCCAATCCACCCAATTTTGAAATTGGTCGATCGTGTAGGCGTCCCTGTCAATTTTTCTGCCGTCCTTTTCCGCATAGCATGCATGGAGGTTCAGCTTTTTTTCGCCGGGGATGAGCGAGAGGGCCATGTCGAGGTCTTGTCTTAGCTCCTGCGGAGTGCGTGCCCGGCCGGGATAATTGCCCGTAGCTGCGATACCGCCCGAAAGCGTATCCGCGCCGTCGAACCCGGTAACATCATCCCCCTGCCAGCAATGCATGGAGACAGGGATTGCGTGGGCGCGCGCTATGGCTGCTTCCACATCCACACCCGCCTGCGCATATTGTTCCTTGGCGCAGCTAAACTGTTTGAGGATTTGCTTCTGCGTCATAGCGCTCACTCCCTTTCTGTCTAGCCCCGTACGATCTCATACGCAATACCCAGCGACTCGGCAATCTTTGCGATGGTATCCGCGTGATGCCCTATGCCCAGCGCGTAGTGGTGCGTGGGGCCTGCCATGACCCACTCTTTGATAAATTCCTTGGTGGTGGGGGCAAAGAAACCGCGCGTATTGGTATTGCCCGTGGGAGGGATGGGCCCCTTCTTGGATAACCCCTCTCCGATGATAAACTTGAATTTGCCGTCTCCCATCTGGGAAATGCACAGCATCGTGATGGGGCCTTCCTTGATTTTAAACTCCACCGACGCGCCGCTGCCCGGCTTGCCGTGGTATTTGGAAAGGCTGCGGAGCACCGGCTTTCCGTCCGCAATGGCGATATGGTGCGGGCCGTCGTGTCCGACGAATATGAAATCCTCATCAAAATCAAAGGGATGGAATTCCGCGAAGCTGCCGCCGATGTTGAGCCGGTCCATAATCAACATGGCAAGGCAGGTCTTGATATCGAATTCCCCGCACATGGGGACACCCTGCGCATTTAGGAGGGAGTTGCCCACGATGAAGGAGCTTACGACATTTTGGTGATCCGAGCCTGGGCGGCCATTGTAATAATAAGCAAGGCCGGTCAAGCCGTACTGTATGACGAATTTATCCAGCGTCACCGCAGCCTTTGCGGCTTTATTGAGATCCGCGTCCGTCAGTTTGGTGGTAATGGGGTCGCTTACCGGGTCCGGCGTATCAAAGCAGGACAGGATCAACGCGCTCTTTTCTTTGATTTCTTCTTCGGTCACGGTATCATATACCGCAAGCACATCGTCCACTTCGAGCAGCGGCACATGCACGCCAAATGCGGCCGAGACCGCTGTGGGATCTGCATGCATATCATACATGGCCTCAAGCACATGCCCCATCAGTCCAAAACGCGCGCCTTTCAAATCGTGCAGCACTTTTCCAATGTCACACCAGCGGGCCAGTTCTTTTTCCGCTTCAGGATCGTTATAGAGTGTACCGAGGATAACGTCGCTGACGCGTTTGCCCATGCGCACGGCGACGCCGGTAAACTCCGGCACGGAGCACACATTGTCATTTTCAAGCTGCTGGCGGGTGTTCGCATGATCATAGTCCATTTTGCGCAGCGGTTGCAGCGCCACGAGCACCATCGGAAGGTTCACATCCCGAATAATGGGCGCAAACACCGAGGAGGTTGCATAGGTCAGCATATTGCAGAACAAGACGTCAAGACGGTTCGATTTCATTTCTTCCAGCGCTTCGTATGCCCGTTCGCTCGTATCCACCATGCCGAAATCAACGACTTCCACATCCTGCTTTTCAAGAAGAGCCTTGAGGTCCGCGTGGTATCCCATC
>JAEYLA010000167.1 GCA_023461495.1 Bacillota bacterium
CCGTGCTGCTAAGGGTGATTTCATTTGCCTGCTTTGGCGCAGGCGTAGCCTCGGCCTGCTCCGGCGCGGGGGAGGTTGGCGCATCGGAAGGCGGCGAAGGCTGCACGGGGCGGGCGGGCAGTACGGCGTAGCGCTGCAGGGATTCATCCTCGGCGCTGTATACATAATAGCCCACCTCGCCGTCAGGATTGCGCGCATACAGCAGGTAGACGTCGCCCTGCGCGTCCGGGGCTTTCCACGCTGCGTACTCTTTTTCCCCAATCACCAGCGTCGTTTCCGTGAACCCTTCCGGCAGGGGCACACTGCCGTCCGGCGCAAGCAGGATGTAGGATTTGGACACGGAGGATACCGTCTGGTACGGGTACAGGGTATCCTCATTTGCATCAAACATATAATAGCCGCCCATATCGCCCACGGCATTGGAAAGATACAGCAAGATCGGTGCGTCGCTGTCCTCCACCTTGGCCGCGGCCACCGTTTCTCCGTGGTAGGTAAGCGCGGTTACGGAATAGCCAGAAGGTACCGTCACGTTTTCAAGGGAGCGCCAGATATACATGCTTTCAAAAGCGTTCTTTACGTTCTGCGCCGGGACGCCCTCGGCGGCATAGCTGAGTGGTGTGGGCGCGGGCATGGACGCAGGTGCTGATATCGAAACGGATACGCTGGTTTTTGCCTCTCCCTGCTCCTTGCCGTCATAGCCGAGCACCTTTTCAACGGAAGCTTCTATTTGCGTGCTGCCGGCACCCGCCGCCGTGAAGCGTATGCGCGCGGTCAGGGTGGAAGTACCGCCCTTTTGAGCAGTTACCAGGTTCAAAAATCCGTCGGACGCGCCGCCATCGCTTTCCAAATAGGTCAACACGGCGGGATCATAGGTGAAAGCGCCCTCCGCGATCGTTATGCCCTTGCCGTTCACGGTGATGGTGACTTCCACGGTATCGCCTGCCTGCACCGTGGCGCGATCCGCTGCCGCGCTGATATTGACCGATGCGGACGCCACAACGGGCAACAGAAAAAACAGCAGCGCGAACGCTAGGGCAAAAGGCTTTTTATTTTTAATGAACCGTTTCATCGTATTTAGACCTCCTGCGACAGCTTTGCGTCGCCGTTGATAAATTGAATGAGCAGGAAGAGATCCGAAACGCCCACCTTGCCGTCATGATCTACATCCGCGGCGCGCAAATAGGCCCCGGTGAGCGGTATATTGTGCAGCAGATGGCTTTGCAGCGCAAGAACATCGTCCTCAGTTATTTCGCCGTTGCCGTCAAGGTCGCCGAATAGCACAATGGGCAGGTCGAAAAATGCCGTGCCTGCATCATAGGCAACGCGCACAAAGAAACCCGTACACACGTTCCCGCTTGCCTTAGCGCCTTTTAGGTTGACCACGCTGAGCTTCCCGTCCGAGGAGAGCTTTTGAAGCAAAGCGTCCGCCGACGTTCCAACAGGAATCCCGCTGATGTCCGCTTTCGTTATCCTGTAGGAATCGCTGCTGATTTTCGGCGCGCTCTCATACGTGCCGACGGTAATGAGCGCCGTATCCCGATAATAAAACGAAAGGATGTCGGTATATGGCTGGCCCGCCCGCGCCCGCTCCTGCGCCCCGCGCTGTGAAAGGCCCACACCGTGTCCGTAGCGCCGCTCGGTCAAATACCAGCCGGCGCATTCCTCGCCGCCGGTGCGATAAATGCCCCGCTCTGCGCCGCGCATCCTAAGAGAAGTCTTTTTTGCGCCGATGCGGCCCAGAGTATTTGTAAAGCTGCCGAATTTCAGTTCCGCAAGGGTGAGAGAAACGGTAAGCTGCCCGGTCTGCCGCTGCCCGGCCTCTTCATAGCTTACCATAAGCGTCACATCTGCCTCGGTATAGCAGCGGTTCGGCTGATCATAGCTGGAGTTTTTGGGCGCAACCGCCACTGTGGAAAGCAGGGAGACCTCCCGTCCTGCCACGGCATAGGCCGCGCGTTTCAGCGCAAGCAGCACAAAGGGATCCGTAAGCTGTACGGTCTTTTCGGTAAATATGTCGGGAATGAATGATTTTTCCTCAATGCTGGAGGGATTGCGCAGGTCGAACGGGTCGTCCTCGTGGGCATAATAGGGGAGGTCGTTTTCCCATACGTTGCCCGTTTTTTCAGTCTGCCCGCCGTTTGAGGCGGAATAATACGCCTCAATGATCTCCCCGTTGTAGGTGAGCACCTCGCCGCGTGTTGCGTCTACCGCGGCAATCGCCCGGGTATTTCTGCTGGCGTAACCCCGGTATACCTGATCCTTCGAGGTATCCAGCAAATCATACGCGCGGCTTAAGTACCGGGAGCATCTCGCCACAGCATACCCGCGTGCGCAGACCGCCTGTGCTTTTAAGGCGTCAACGGGGAAGAGGTTGCTCATTTCATGGGGCACGACGCCATACAGATATTGCTCGATCGGCAGCGTGTTGATGGCGCGCACCGCGCCTTCATATACATCGAACGTCATATTTCCAAGGTAGGTACAGGTGCCGTACTCGGCATTTTTCAGGCGGATGTAATCCGCCCGTCCGCCATAATTGCCGCTCAAAAGCGTAATGGAAGCGGCGGTAACGGTTTTGTCGCCGATCCGCAGAGATACGCGCCCGCCTACGGCCGAGACCAGCAGCTCGTCATTGCCAACGGCAAGGCCGGGATCCTCCTGCACGGTAAATTCGCCCACGGGCGTAAAGGAAACGGCCTGTTGCTTTCCCAGCGAGATGCGCACGCGCACATCCGTGGAGAACACTGCCGCTCGCGCGGGCATGGCCGTGCACACAAGCAGCAGCGCAAGGCATAGAACGATGTGTCTGTTTTTACGCATGTTTCGCCTCATTTAAAAATCGAGTAATTTCAACATAAATATATATGTTTATGATAGCCTTTGCAAAAGAGGCGGTCAATCGGACACACCGGCAAAACAGGCCTTTGCCTGCACGGATTGTGTTAATATTCAGTAAATTTCGTATAAACAGGCGGTTTGCGTTTCCCAGCATGCGCTGTTTTATCTGGAGGCGGGAGAAGTATCGCCCTTGCCGGCAAGAGGCGGAAGCCCCTATGCTAGAAGTGGAAATGGAGGCATCCCTCGCCGGACGTTCAGAGAAGACCCTGTAGCATGCGCCGGAGCGGGCAGGCCTCTCCCCCGGCAGACTCTGCGGGAGATCGATATCTATTCAACAGCAGCACCCGGGGTTTAAAAAGACCGACGAGGCCATGTGCCGGCGCAGGTGCCAGCACTTGAAAAAACCACCTGTCGTTTCAACTCTACGACAGGTGGAACGGTCAAGAAAAGCTGGACACAAATTTAAGGATTCAGCCTGCTGAGGGGAGCGGACGGAAGTATTTGCGTTCCATCATTTTTGAGGTTCGCGCGTATGTTGTCCTTCCGGCCATGGCTTGACATGCGCGGAATGCCGGTTTCAGGATGAGGACTGTTGCATCACAAAGTCATAGGCTCTTTCATAATAGCAGCACCAGCACCCCGTCTTCCTCAGATTGCGCCGACGATTTTATGAGGGATGTACGGCTCCTCCAGATAAGCAATGTCCGCATCCGTCAGCTTGATGTTCAAAGCGCCTGCCGCATCGTCCAAATACTTTGTTTTGGTTGCGCCGATGATGGGTGCTGCAACGCCCTTGGCAAATTGCCACGCAAGAGCGACCTGGGTCATGGAGGCGTTGTATCTCTGCGCGAGTTCATTCACGCGCAGTACAATGCCATAATCGGTTTCCTGTGTGCCGTCGTACTTGGAAACAGCCGTCTTGTCGGTCCGGCTCCGCTTGGTATCGGCGCTCCATTCCAGCCGGGAAAGCCTGCCCGCCGCAAGGGGACTGTACGGCGTGCGTGCAACGTTCTGCTGATTGCAGATCGGGATCAACTCGCGCTCGTCCTCGCGGTAAAGAAGATTGTAGTGGTTCTGCATGGAGACGAACGGCGTCCAACCGTTGTCCCTGGCGGCAAGCTGCATATTGTAGAACTGATAGCCGTACATGGCGGAAGCGCCGAGCGCCCGCACCTTGCCCTCTTTGACAAGGTTGTCGAGGGCCTCCATGGTTTCTTCCACCGGGGTGCCGCAATCGAAACGGTGAATGATATAGAGATCGAGATAATCTGTTCCCAAGCGCTTGAGCGTACCCTCAATTTCACGCAGGATCGCTGTTCTTGAAAGATGGCCGTCGTTGAAATAGACCTTTGAGGCCAGCACCACCTTGTTGCGGGCAACATTGTTTTTGAGGGCACGTCCCAGGTACTCCTCGCTGGTTCCCGCCGAATAGATATTGGCGGTGTCGAAGAAATTGATGCCGAGATTCAGCGCATGCCTGATGATCGCTTCGCTTTCCTCCGGGTTCAGCGTCCAGGCGTGCATGTTGCTCGCGGGGTCCCCGAAGCTCATGCAGCCCACGCAGAAACGCGAAACATAAAGATCCGAATTGCCGAGTTGTATGTATTCCATTTGCGCGC
>JAEYLA010000168.1 GCA_023461495.1 Bacillota bacterium
ATGGAGACACGGGTTCCCCGGAAGTGCAGATTGCACTTTTGACCGCACGCATCAACCACCTCAATGAGCATCTGAAGCTCCATAACAAGGATCATCACTCCCGTCGCGGCCTTCTGAAAATGGTCGGCCAGCGCAGGGGCCTGCTCAACTACCTCAAGGATAAGGACATTGAGCGTTACAGAACGATCATTGCAAGCCTTGGCCTGAGGAAATAAGTTTTGTTTCAAAAAGAACGGGGGAGCTTTTAAAGCTTCCCCGTTTTTATGTTCCGAACCGATTTCTTCACAGGAGACGTTACAGGAAAATGGCCTTTACGGGCAAAGGATGCTAGAAAAGACGGTTATCAGCCCATAGCGCTATTTTTTTGTGGTATGAGTTGTCTTACCGTGCTATACTAGTTTGGTAGAAAAAAAGAAAGAAGTAAAATGAAGGAGCTATTGTTTCATGCACAAAACGTTTGAAATGCAGCTTGGCGGCAGGACATTTGTCGTGGAAACCGGCAAGTATGCCGAGCAGGCGGGTGGATCCTGCCTCGTGCGTTGCGGGGATACCGCTGTACTTACCTGTGCCACGGTTGCTAAGACCGCCCGTACGGGCGTCGATTTTTTGCCGCTGAGCGTTGAGTTTGAAGAAAAACTCTATGCGGTGGGCAAGATCCCCGGCGGCTTTATCAAGAGGGAAGGCCGTCCTTCTGAACGGTCAATTTTGACTTCCCGTCTTATTGATAGGCCCATCCGCCCGCTGTTCCCTAAGGGCTTCTACAGGGACGTACAGGTGATTGCAACCGTCCTTTCCGTGGATCAGGATATTCAACCCGACATCCTCGGCATGATCGGTTCTTCCATCGCGCTTTCCATCAGCGAAGCGCCCTTTATGGGGCCGACCGGTTCCGTGAATGTTGGCTATATTGATGGCGAATTTATCCTGAATCCCGATTGCGCGCAGCGCGAAAAGAGCCGCATGAACCTCACCGTTGCGGGTACGCGCGATGCGGTCATGATGGTAGAAGCGGGCGCGAGTGAAGTCACGGAAAAAGAAATGCTTGACGCCATCCTGTTTGCGCATGCGCACATCAAGGAAATCGTCAAGTTCATCGATGGCATTGCCGCGGAAGTCGGCAAGCCCAAGGCAGAGTTTGAAATTTATCATCCCGACGATACGCTTACTCAAAAAGTTCGTGCCGCCGCCTTTGATAAGGTTGTCTGGTCTTTGGATACCTTTGACCGCAAGGAACGTGAAACCCGTTCCAACCAGGTCAAGGAAGAAGTCATTGCGGCGTTTGCGCAAGAGTATCCCGATGCTGCCGGCGATATCGACGCGATCCTCTACAGCCTGACCAAAGAGGTCGTGCGCGATAAAATCATCAACAAGGGCATCCGCCCCGATGGCCGCAAGCATGAGGAAATCCGCCCCATCTGGAGCGAGGTCAGCCTGCTTTCCCGCACCCACGGCAGCGCCGTATTTACCCGCGGCCAGACACAGGTCATGACCATTACCACGCTTGGCACCATCGGTGAGGCACAGATTTTAGACGGCATCACCATGGAAGAAAACAAGCGCTACATGCACCAGTACAACATGCCCCCTTACAGCGTTGGTGAAACCCGTATGATGCGCGGCCCCGGCCGCCGCGAAATCGGCCACGGCGCTTTGGCGGAGCGTGCGCTCGAACCCGTGCTCCCGAGCGAGGAAGAATTCCCGTACTGCATGCGCCTCGTTTCCGAGGTCATCAGTTCCAACGGCAGCACCTCGCAGGCTTCCATCTGCGCAAGCACGCTGTCCCTGATGGATGCGGGCGTTCCCATCAAGAAGCCGGTCGCAGGCGTTGCAATGGGCCTTATCAAGGACGACGCCAATGGCAACATCGCGATCCTGACGGATATCCAGGGGCTTGAAGACTTCCTGGGCGACATGGACTTCAAGGTTGCCGGCACCAGGGACGGTATCACGGCCATCCAGATGGATATCAAGATCAAGGGTATCAGTGAAGAAGTCCTTACCCGCGCGCTCGAGCAGGCACGCGTTGGCCGTATGTTTATCTTGGGCAAAATGCTTGAAGCGCTTCCGGAACCCCGTACGGAGCTTTCCCGCTTTGCGCCGCGCATCCTGTCCTTCTCCATCAACCCGGATAAGATCAGGGATGTCATCGGTTCCGGCGGCAAGACCATCAATAAGATCATTGCCGATACCGGCGTGAAGATCGATATCGAAGACGATGGCCGCGTGTTCATCGCTTCTCCCGATGCCGACGCCGCGGATGAAGCCAAGCGCATCATCATGGGCATCGTCAAGGACATCGAAGTGGGCGATGTGTTCTTAGGAAAGGTCGTACGCATCATGCCGTTTGGCGCGTTCGTCAACCTGACCCCGGGCAAGGACGGCTTGGTGCATATCTCCAAACTTGCGAACCGCCGCGTGGAGAAGGTGGAAGACGTTGTCAACATCGGAGATGAAATCCTCGTGCGCGTTGTGGAAATCGACAAGCAGGGCAAGATCAACCTCACCCGCAAGGGCCTGCTGCCGGAAGACCAGGAGTAATGCGGCGCACCACAACAATTTAACATCTAAGGGGGCGGGGCAGTCTGGCCCTGCCCTCTTTTGATTCCCATAACCCTGTGACATCCTCGTTATGTATGCGGCATATACTGTAACAGCATGCAAAGGAGGAACAGGCGATGCGGTGGTTGTATGGAAAAGGCAGGATTGTTGTAGATATTTTACTTGCGGCGCTGATGGTTGCGCTCTACATCGCAACCACAACGCCGGTGGCGCAGTCCGCCATCAGCGAACTTTACAACAGCCCCGTCTACCGCGGGCATGAAAAGGGCGTTGTCGGCATCGAGTGCGCTGTGAGCTGGAATGCCGCGGCAATGCCCGAAATGCTGCGCGTCCTCAAAAAGAACGAGCTTCGGATCACATTCTTTGTCAGCGGTGCGTGGGCCGAGGACAATCAGGAACTGCTTGTGCAGATGGTGCGCGACGGGCATGAAATCGGCACCATGGGACAGCTTCCCATGCGCGATGGCGATACGGACGCGGTAAGGGAAGACATTGCGCGCTCCGTGGACATCATCCATACGGTATCCGGCATCCGGCCGAAGCTATACTATTCGGGCACGCGCCGCCTTCCGAGCTCTACGCGTGCCGCCAGCCGCCTTGGACTGACACATGTTTTGTGCACGGTCGATCTCTTATCGGGCAGGGGAAAAGCGGAGGATATCCTGCTGCGTGCATTGGATGCGCCGTTTGATGGAAGTATATTGCTTATACAGCCTACGGCGGAGGCCGTCAAGGCATTGCCTGCCTGCATCAGCGGGCTCAAGCAGCGGGGGCTTCGCATCGGAACGGTGAGCGAAGCGCTTGGCGAGCATATACAAAAGGAAGTACGTGTATGATCATTCAGGAAACATTTGAAAATGGAATTCGCGTTGTAGGCGAAACCATGGAAAAAGTCCGCTCATGCGCCATCGGCGTATGGGTTGGGACAGGCTCCGCCTTTGAACGGGAGAATGAGGGCGGCGCTTCTCATTTTATTGAGCACATGCTCTTCAAGGGCACAAAGACGCGTACCGCGCAGGATATCGCAGCCGAGATGGATGGCATCGGCGGCAATATGAACGCGTTTACGTCCAAGGAATGCACCTGCTATTATGCCAAGGTGCTAGATGAGAATTTGGATACCGCCGCCGATATTCTTTCGGATATCGTGCTAAACTCCACGTTCGATCCTGCCGAATTAAAAAAGGAGCAGGGCGTTATCTGCGAGGAAATTCTGATGACGCAGGACAGCCCCGAGGATCTTGCCCACGAGTCTATCGCACAGCTTTACTACGAAGGCGATCCGCTTGCAAAACCGATTCTGGGGACGGATAAAAGCGTGCGCGCCTTTACGCAGGAAAGCTTGCTTGCATATATGCACCGCCAGTATGTACCCGAGCGCATCGTGATTTCCGCAGCGGGCCATTTTGAGAAGGACAAGCTATTGTCTCTGGTGCGGGAAAAATTCTCCCAAATGCAAAAAGGGGAAGCGCATCCGTTCGGGCAGAACAAAGCGCCGGGCGGTAAGCGCTTCTGCGCGGTGGAAAAGGACATTGAGCAGATTCATATCTGCATGGCAATGCCGGGCACGGCGCTCGAAACGCCGGATCAATACCCGCTCTTTGTACTAAGCAACGTCCTGGGCGGCAGCATGAGCTCGCGGCTGTTCCAGAAAATCCGTGAACAGCGCGGCATGGCCTACTCCATTTATTCCTATCCCACCTGTTACCGCAGCACGGGGAGCTTTTCCTTCTATGCGGGTACGGGAGAACAGCAGGCGGTGGAGGTCATCCGCCTGATGCGTGAGGAAATGGAGAATGTCATTAAAAATGGCATTACCAAAGAGGAATTCAAACGCAGCAAGGATCAGCTCAAGGGCAGTTACCTGCTTTCGCAGGAGGGTACCTCCAGCCGTATGAACGCGCTCGGTAAGACGGCGCTGCTGCAAAACAAGCTCTATAACGAGCAGGAAACCTATGACCGCATCGAAAACGTCACTATAGAGGATGTGGAGCGTGTCCTGCCCACCATTTTGGATATTGAAAACACCGCCACCGTATGCGTTGGCAGGATCAAAACCCGTGAGCAGGAAATCAAGGAATTGCTCGAACTCAATTAAACGCCTAAGGAAGGTTGGGGAACAATGGATAAACTGGATGAAATCTTTGCAATGCAACAGGAGCTTGACGCGGAGATCATCTCCCGCCGCGGCCTTACGGATATTCCGATGGAGCAGTGGGTACAAAAGGATATTTTAGCCATGCTTTCTGAACTTGGGGAAGTGCTTGATGAGGTGAACTTCAAATGGTGGAAGAACCCAAAGGAGATCGATCGCACGGCCCTGTCGGAAGAACTGGTGGATGTGCTGCATTTTTTCATCAGCATGTGCATCCATGCAGGGCTTGACGCGCAAATGATGTACGATATTTACACGGAAAAGAACAAGGAGAATATGAACAGGCAGCTCGGCCGCTCCAAAAAGCCGGGCTATGCCATCTGGGAAAACAAATAGCGCTCCGCGCCGGGAGGGAAAATCATGCAGAGAGTGAGAGTCCGGGGACGGTTTTATGTGCTGCTTGTGCTTTTGCTTGCGCTGTTGGGCGTGCTCCTTTATTTCTTATTGGGAGGCGGCAGGGAAGGCGAGCTTGCCATGAGCACCATGCGCCTTTCCCGTTCGGAAAAGACGGTGCTTGTAAGGGATGAAGTGAGCAGGACCGTCGAGCGTTACGACAAAATCCTGTTTGACGTCGTAGAAGGCGCGCATGTGAACATGGGCGATCAAATCGCGCAGGTGTTTAAGTGGGGATATCAGGAGCAGACGATGCAAACCCTGCTTGATGTGGAGAAATCCATTTACGAGTACCAGGTCAGCCAGATCAAAGGCATCGTAAACCCTGAGCTTGACGCGCTCAATGTGCAGCTGCAGCAAAAGCAAAACGCCATCCGTGCCGCTGTCCGCGGCGAAAGCACTGCGGACATGCTTACCCTTGAACAGGAATTGAAAGCGCTTCTAAGCACAAGGAAGGAGCTCCTGCGCGATATTCAGCCCGATGAGGCGCTCAATAGTCTTTATCAGCGGGAGGAGCAGCAGCTGACCAACCTGAACGCATGGAAGCGCGATATTTTAAACGATGTCGGGGATGGCGTCGTCAGCTTTTATTTTGATGGGTACGAGCAGGCGTTGAGCGCCAAAAAGCTCGATATGATCAACTCTGATCTGGTAGCGGGAGTCATTCGCGGCAGCGGTATCGTATCCAATATCGATACCACGGATGTAAGTCCCCTTTACCGCCTCATTGATCCGGATCATTTTTATATTGCGTTTTTGACGGACGCATCAAGCGCGTTTCGCGTAACACGGGGGGAAAGCTATACGGTTGTATTCAGCGGGTATGCCGATCAGCCCTATACCGGTACGGCGCTTGCGCCGATCGTTTCCGGCAAGCAAATCGTAAACCTGATTGAATTCAATCAGCCCATGCAGGATTTAATGGGCGTGCGTGTGGTGGAGGTTTCCATCATGAAGGACGTTACGGGGCTTTACGTGCCGCTAGAGGCGATTGAAATGCGTGAAGGCGTGCCGGGCATCCTGCGCGTTGCCGGAGAAGAGACGGTATGGACGCAGGTGGATGTGCTTGCAGCCGATGAGGAAGGCGCGATTATCCGCGCCGCAGGCGGGGAAGCGCTCATGGCGGGCCTGCGTTACCGCAAACCGTAGGACGGTTTTTGCCCGGCAGTAGGATGGAATGGGAGGCAATAAGATGAGCATACAGGAAAACTATGCGCATATTGTGGAGCGGATCGCGTCCGCCTGCGCGTCCTGCAACCGGAAGCCTGAGGAAATTACGCTGCTCGCCGTCACAAAATTTGTGCCTGTCGAGCGGATTGCACAGGCGCTTGCGCTGGGCGTAAGCCATGTGGGCGAGAACCGCGCGCAGGAGCTGACCGAGAAGCTGGATTTTTTCAAGGCGCGTCAATGCGACATTCATTTTATTGGACAATTACAAACAAATAAGGTAAAATATATTATCGGTCGGGTAGACTTGGTACAATCGGTAGATCGTATCCAGCTCGCGCAGGAATTGGAACGGCAGGCGGCGCGGCTGGATATCATACAGGACATTCTTGTACAGGTCAACATCGGGGAGGAACCGCAAAAGGGCGGAATTGATGAGGAAAATCTCGCCGCCTTTTTGAAAAGCATGGTGGACATGCCCCATCTTCGGGTAAAAGGACTCATGTGCGTACCTCCGGCGTTGGAAGCCGAACAGGCAAGGCCGTATTTCGCCAGAATGCGCGGGCTGTGGGAGGCTGCAAAGCGTATTCCCGGCGTTACGATGCAACACCTTTCTATGGGAATGAGCGGCGATTATGAAGTGGCCATACAGGAAGGCGCAACAGTAATCCGTGTGGGCAGCGCTCTGTTTGGGGATCGACCGCCGCTGAAAGGGTAGCATTTCTCCCGTAGGGAATGAAACAGGGCCGATATAGAAAGAACGCCCGTTTCATACATAGCCGCAACAAAAATAGATATGCGGCAATCTCCAAGCGCCAACGAAAAATACTTTTCGTTTGGAGGTAGTGTCATGGCAAAGTTCTTTAACAAATTCCTTGATTACATCGGAATCGAGGAGACAGATGTTGAGGATGAATTCCAGAACGATTATTATGCGGAAAACTCTTTGGAGCAGCCGGATAACGTTGTAAATTTCGGCCAGCGCGATAAGAGAAAGAACAACGTCGTCAGCATCCCCACGGCGATGCAAATGAAGATGATCGTGTATCACCCCATCAGCTACGAGGATACGCAAAATATCATCGATAATTTGAAGAGCCGCAAGCCGGTCATCGTGAATATGGAAGAGTTGGAAATTGAGTGCGCGCAACGCATACTTGATTTTATGGCGGGCGCGGTCTATGCGCTCAACGGCACCATATTCAAGATTTCGCGCGGGATATTCGTAGTGGCCCCCAACAATTACGATATCATCGGCAATGGCGAGGGCGACCTGAACGACGACGGATTGATCTAATACGATCGGACAGGCATAGTATGCTTTTTACGCGCCGTGGAATAACTGCGGCGCGTTTTTTCATGAATTATTCCAGGATCGCCTGTTTTTATGACAGGCTGCAAAAAGGAGGGCAAACAGAGTGCTGCGTGCGGATGATATTGTAAACGCCCGGTTCACCAAGGTGTTCCGCGGCTACGATATTCAGGAAGTCGATCTGTTTTTGGATGAAGTCATAGATACCATGGATGCGCTCGAGGAGGAGCGGGATACGCTGCTTTCCCGTTTAGAAGCGCTGCTTGAGGAGCTTGAACGGTGCGATGCGCTATTGGAGCTGCACAACATCAAGTGCCCCGAATTGGAAGAGAAGCCCTCGTAACACACGATCTATTCATTCACTAGACGGATGCGATAGGGCGGCAAATTGAACCGTAGGCAACCGTGCAGGCAGGCAGTGGGTTTTGCTGTCTGCATTTACCTTATTGTGGGGAGTTTTCTTATTGCTTCCGAGAAGGTGTCCGGTATACCTATGTCGCGGTTCTCCCGTTCTGCCATTCGTATCTGTATTAGAAAAGTTTATGCGGTAACAATTGCGAAAGAATACCATGATGAAACAAATGCTTACTCAAGCAGTTGCGTATATGAGTCCAGCACCTTATAAAAAGCATCGATTTCTTCCGCAGTGCAGGTCCGTTGCAAGTCTTGAAGCGTTTGTACAATATCCGCCACATCATAAGCCTTATGCATATTTGAAATTCGTCCGCCTTCTTCGGTAACATAAAGGTGGATGCTTTTCATGTTTTCATTCTTTTTTTCTTTTTTGAGATACCCCATCGAATCAAGCTTTGTCAGCGTTTGAGAAATCGCACCCTTTGTTTTTCTCCAGATTTTAGAAAGCTCAGTGGGGGTAACCCCGGGATGGTCCTGGATATATGTGAGAAGGTGAATCTCCAGCATGGTAAAAATGTTGCCTTGCCCATAATCGTGCTGTCCATTGATATATTCGCTATATAAAAGAACGAATCGATAAAGCCTATCTGCGCGCTGACTAAGCTGCTGATACAATTGGTTAATGGTGCTGACATCCTGCGCAACTTGCATGAAGTATATATCTCCCTTTGATTTGTAATTCCTTGTAATTTATTATGGCACAATCCCGGTAAAATCACAAGAAAAGACGCGGGAGAAGGTTTAGTTATTAAACAATATGGCACATCTCTATAGGTTTTCTGCCCTTTATATTTGAATTCTGGCATATTTCAACAAAACTGTTGACTTTAATATATAGGTGTTATATTATTGAGTTGCAAATCGTTTAGCGGCTAAACCAAATAACTTCAAATGAGGGCATGTACATTGAACACATCGGAATTTTGCAAGCAATATGGAATTGAACGGCATGGAACGGAATCTCTTAAATGGGATGCGCTGGATGTGCGCTTTGGTAACCCGGACTTGATTTCCATGTGGGTGGCCGACATGGAGTTTCAAGTACCGGAAGCTGTGCGGCAGGCTATGAAAGACAGGGTGGATCACGGGGTATTCGGATATTCCTTTATTACGGACGAGTACTACAACACTGTTATCAGGTGGCAGCAAGAGCATCACGGGAACTTGTTACAAAAGGAATGGTTCCGCTTCAGCACCGGGGTTGTGACAGCGCTCTACTGGTTCATCAACGCTTTTACCAATCCGGGCGACGCAGTAGCAATCGTTACACCGGTTTACTATCCTTTCCACAATGCGGTAAATCATACCGGGCGCAAACTCGTTCGGCACAAATTGGTCAATACCGATGGCATCTATACATTCGACTTTGAGCAGTTTGAAAAGGACATTGTAGATAACGATGTGAAGCTGCTTATCGAAAGCTCTCCCCATAACCCCGTTGGCCGGGTATGGACGGAAGAAGAGCTTGAGCGGATGTTTAAAATCTGCAAAGCGCACAATGTGCTGGTCATCTCCGATGAAATTCATCAAGACATCATTCTTGGTAAACGTAAGCATATTCCGGCATTCTCGGTTGCAGGCGGTGCTTATAACGACAACATCATTACCGTCACTTCTGCTTCCAAAACATTTAACTTAGCCGGCCTTATTCATTCGCATATACTCATTCCCGATCCCGCACTGCGCAAACGATACGACGAATATGCCATTACCGTTAACCAGACAGAAGTGAATGTCATGGGCTGCATCGCTACCAAGGCGGCTTATACTTATGGCGATGAATGGCTGCAAAGCCTGCTGGGAGTGATAAGTGAAAACTATGAATATTTGAAAGAAGCTTTTGTGCGGGAAGTTCCAAAGGTTGTTGTCTCGCCGCTGGAAGGTACTTATTTGCTTTGGGTTGATTTGCGCGCTTATTTGGGCACAGAGGGAATAAAAGCTTTTGTTCAGGATAAGTGCCGCCTTGCCATCGATTATGGCGAGTGGTTCTGCCCGGACGCAAAGGGCTTTATCCGGTTCAATCTGGCAACCTTGCCAAAGTATGTACATCAAGCTGCTGAGAACATAATTCGCGAAATCAAAGCGCTGGGCGAATACTGAGCTAATATTAAGATATCAATTAAGGAGGCATTTATGGCAACGTTTATTAAAAACAACCGTTTTTCCTTCATTCTTCTTGGCAGCATGATTGTTGGCAGTATTATTGGCGCGGTATGGGGGCCGGGTGCAAGCGCATTAAACCCCATTGCAGACTTATTTTTGAACCTCCTGTATTGCTGCGTAGTGCCCATGATTTTTGTTTCGCTGGTTTCTTCCATATCAAAAATGAAAAATTTGCGGAAGCTTGGCAAGGTTCTGGGCATTATGGCGGTTGTAGTGATTGGTACGCAGATTATTGCAAGCCTGTATATGGCTCTGGTATGCGGTGCTTTTAACCCCGCACAGGGCGCGGTAGTTGATTTTTCCGAAGAGGTGGGCGAGCTGGCCAGCAGCACAAATTTCCTATCCATGTTCACAGTGAACGACTTCTCCCTGCTTTGGTCCAGAAAGAGCCTGATGGCGCTTATCGTATTCGCAATGTTGACCGGCGTAGCACTGGTTTCTATTGGAGAAAAAGGCAAGGCTGTTTCCGCTGTGTTTGACTCCGCGCAAGAGCTGATTATGAAGCTGGTATCCTATGTTATGTATTTGGCTCCTATCGGCTTGGGCGCGTTCTTTGCGGTGCTGATTGGGCAACAGGGTGCCGCACTTGTCGGCCCGCTTTCCAGAGCCATCATCATTTATATGATTGCGGCTTTGGTGTACTACCTGGGATTCCACTCCATTTATGCGTTCATTGGCGGCGGTATGCTGGGGGTAAAACGCTATTGGGCCAACATACTGCCTCTGTCACTGACGGCGTTGGGCACATGCTCCAGTGCGGCCTGTATTCCCCTGAACCTTATTGCAACGAAGAAGATTGGCGTTTCCGATGACATTGCCGATATTACTATTCCCTTGGGTACAAATCTGCACAAGGACGGCGCGTGCTTAATCACCATTTTGAAAATTGCCTTTATGTGTACCATGTTCAATATAAACTTCTTCGAACCACGTATCCTTCTTACCTCGGTGATGGTATCCGTAATCGCTTCTTCCGTCATGGGCGCCATCCCGGCGGGCGGCTATGTGGGCGAAATCTTTATCATTTCCGCATTCAACTTCCCTGCGGTATCGATTCCTATTATGGTGCTTATCGGAACGATCACCGATGCGCCCGCTACAGCAATCAATGCCGCAATCCATGCGCCCACTGCGATGATTGTTTCCCGCTTTACAGAGGGGAAGGATTGGCTCAAACGTAGGCTCGAAAACGGTACCCTGAAGGAGTTGGACGAAACCGTGAAGGTGGCTTCATAATACCGAGCCCCAACCATATACGCGCAACCACAAAAAACTTTTCGGGGCTGCTGCATAACTGCGGCAGCCCTATTTGTCTTTATGCAAGGGCGATTTTCGCCTGCGGCGAATGCAACAGTATTTACTTTGAATAAGGTGAAATGTAGGGCCGATGTTCTCATCGGCCAGTTGCCCTGCTGTTTCTGCCTCCCGGTTGCGTCTTTCTATCGTTTGGAGTAGAGTATGAGTATGCGAAAAAACGAACAGGCCCTGCCCATGAGCCGGAAGGAACTCGCGGCCAGAGGTATCGAACAACTGGATTTTGTACTGATTACGGGGGACGCGTATGTGGACCATCCGAGCTTTGGCGCGGCCATCATTGGCCGGACGCTGGAGTACAACGGCTACAGCGTAGGGATCATTGCACAGCCCAACTGGATGGACGCCAACGCGTTCCGCACGCTGGGGCGGCCCAGGCTTGCTTTTTTGGTGACTTCGGGGAACCTTGATTCCATGGTGAACCATTACTCGGTCACAAAACACAGGCGCGCAACAGATTCCTATTCGCCCGGCGGCAAGGCCGGGTTACGGCCGGACCGCGCCGCCATCGTGTACGCCAACCGCTGCAAGGAAGCCTACCGCGGCGTACCGGTGCTGTTGGGCGGGCTTGAAGCAAGCCTCAGGCGGTTTGCCCACTATGATTATTGGGAGGACACCGTGCGTCACTCCATACTGGCGGACGCGGGCGCAGACCTCCTGTTTTATGGCATGGCGGAGCGCGCGGTGCTGGAGGTGGCGGAGGCGCTTTCTTCCGGACTTGCGATTGCGGATATTACGTATGTTGCGGGCACCTGCTTTATGAAGACGTCGCTCGATACGGTTTACGATTATGAGGTGATCGAGTCCTACGCAAAGGTGGCTTCCGATAAAACGGCCTATGCGCGCGCATTCATGCGGCAATATCGGGAGCAGGACGCTATACGCGGCAAGCGGCTGGTGCAGGAGCATGAAAAGGCATATCTCGTTGCAAATCCGCCCGCCATGCCGCTTGAGCAGGAAACGCTTGACGCCGTCTACGCCCTGCCGTATACAAGAAAGCCGCATCCAATGTACCGGGAAAAAATTCCCGCACTTGACGAGGTGGAATTTTCCCTCACGTCCTGCCGGGGCTGCTTTGGCGCATGCTCGTTCTGTGCGCTCACGTTCCATCAGGGGCGTGTCGTACAGTCCCGCAGCCATACGTCCCTTGTGGAAGAAGCGAAGCAGCTGACGAATATGCCGGGCTTTAAAGGCTATATCCACGATGTCGGCGGCCCTACCGCAAACTTCAGACAGACGGCCTGCGCCAAGCATCTTAAAAACGGCACCTGCAGGGACAGGCAGTGCATCGGCTTTGAAAGATGCAGCCAGCTGGTAGTGGACCATGAGGATTATCTGGGGCTGTTGAAAAAAATCAGAAGCCTGCCCAACGTGAAAAAAGTGTTTGTACGTTCCGGCATACGGTACGATTATGTGATGTACGATAAGGACAAGTCGTTTTTGCGCGAGCTTGCAAAGCACCATGTCAGCGGGCAGCTGAAGGTCGCGCCGGAGCATGTGAATGAACGCGTGCTGTATTATATGAACAAGCCCGGCCACGGCCTTTACGACCGGTTCGTACAGCGCTACCAGGAAGTCAACCGTTCCCTTGGGCTGGAACAGTATATCGTGCCGTATTTTATTTCCTCCCACCCGGGAAGCGATCTGAACGCCGCAATTGAGCTGGCGCAGTATTTAAAAAAGACGGGGCAGCGGCCTGAGCAGGTGCAGGATTTTTATCCTACGCCCGGTACGCTCTCCACCTGTATGTACCATACGGGGATCGATCCCCGCACCATGGAGAAGGTCTATGTCGCCCGTTCCCAAAAGGAAAAAGGAATGCAGCGGGCGTTGATGCAGTACTTCTTGCCGCAGAACGTTCATAAGGCGCGCGAAGCGCTCATGGCAGCGGGGAGGGAGGATTTGATCGGCTTCCATAAGGAAGCGCTTGTTCTCCCGCCAAGAGAGATGCAAGAAGGAAGACAGCCGCAAAAAAGAGCTTCCGGCGGCGGGAAGAAACCGGCAAAATCCCGGCGGAGATAGGCGGCATACGGCGCCTAAACAATCCATGCTTTTCTAGGCAGGGCGTATGCAGTATAATAGAACACGGTAAACGGCAAATTGCGGCAGTTCTGCCAGTATGCCTGTGGCAAGCTACAGGTTCCGCCGTTTCCTATATAGGACAAGCTGAAACTTTTATTCTTTGATACAGGAGGAACCCTACATGATCAATCCCGACAGGGTGGCGTTCAGCGTATTTGGCAGGGATATCTATTGGTACGGCGTACTGATGGCGCTGGGCATCATTGTTGCGGTGATGCTTGCCATGCGCGAGGCCAAGCGCAAGAACATGAACGAGGATACGGTACTGGACCTGTGCCTCATCATCATCCCGTGCGGCGTCGTCGGCGCAAGGCTGTACTATGTGCTCTTTGAGCTGGATCAATATCTTGCAAACCCCATCCGGATGCTCTACATCTGGGAAGGCGGGCTTGCGATATTCGGCGCGGTCATCGGCGGGCTTATCGGCATGGTAATCTATGCGCACAAAAAGAAGCTGCGGTTCTTCCGCCTTGCGGACATCATAGCGCCCGGCCTCGTGCTTGCGCAGTCCATCGGCCGCTGGGGGAACTTCTTTAACCAGGAAGCGTTCGGCCTCCCGGTCACCAATCCCGATCTATTGTGGTTCCCCATGTCCGTAAAAATCGATACGCCGTGGAACGGCGGGTTCCATACCTTTAACGGCGTCGTATGCACGGAGCCGTACCATTTGGCGACGTTCTTCTATGAATCGCTTTGGTGCTTCCTCGTGTTCCTGTTTCTCTGGTTCGTACTGCGCAAGCGCACCAAGCACGATGGGGACGTATTCATCTGGTATGCCATGCTCTACAGCTTTGAGCGCATGTTTGTGGAAGGTCTGCGCGGGGACAGCCTGTGGCTGATCAAAGATGCCGTGCGTGTTTCGCAGCTGCTGAGCTTTGTGCTGTTTGCAGCCGCGCTTGCGTTTTTGCTGGTGCGCCATTTTAAGGAAAAGAAGCTTGGCCGCCTGATTTGGCCCGCGCCGGGAACTTCCGCTGCGGACGCTGTGGAGAGCGCGATCCTCGCTGATGAGGAAGCGCAAAACGGTGCGGAGAAAGAGGAGGCTGTAGGCGCGGAACCTTCGGAAGCACCGGATGAGGTTCCTTCCGGTGAGACGCAGGGCCAGTCGGAAGACCTCACCGACTCCCGCGATTGATTTTTTCATAGTTTTCCTTTGTCACGGCTTTCATGCGATTTTTGCATGAAAGCCGTGCAGTATTGTAACAATTTGCTGAATCGAGGAACCTTTTCATGCGCAACCTGACAATGATGACTGATCTGTATCAGCTCACCATGATGTACGGCTATTTCAAGCATTCCATGAAAGACAATGTCGCCGTGTTTGATCTGTTCTTCCGCCAGACGCGTCCCAATACCGTTTATGCCGTTATGGCGGGTTTAGAGAGCGCGGTGGACTATGTAAAAAACCTCCACTTTGAAGAAGACGATATCGCCTATCTGCGCTCGCTCAATCTCTTTGATGAATCCTTCTTTGATTATTTAAGGGCGTTCCGCTTTACGGGAGAGATGTACGCGATGCCCGAAGGCACCGTCGTTTTTCCGCATGAGCCCCTCGTGCGCGTCAAAGCGCCTATCATTGAGGCGCAGCTTCTGGAAACGGCGCTGTTGAATATCGTCAACCATCAGACGCTCATTGCCACCAAGGCAAGCCGTGTGGTGTACGCCGCAAACGGCGATCCTGTACTGGAGTTTGGCCTCAGGCGCGCACAGGGGCCGGACGCGGGCATATACGGCGCGCGCGCGGCCATCATCGGCGGCTGCTCGAGCACCAGCAATGTCCTGACCGGCAAGCTTTATGACGTGCCCATCAAGGGCACGCACGCGCACAGCTGGGTGATGAGCTTTCCCACCGAGCTCGATTCGTTCCGCGCTTATGCAAAAACCTTCCCGGATACCTGCCTGCTGTTGGTGGATACCTACGATACGCTCCATTCCGGCATCCCAAACGCCATTACCGTATTTGAGGAACTGCGCGAACAAGGCTACGAGCCCGTCGGCATCCGGCTTGATTCGGGCGACCTTGCCTACCTTTCCAAGAAAGCGCGCGAAATGCTCGACGAAGCGGGGTTCCCCAAAGCGAAGATTTACGCTTCGGGAGACCTTGATGAAACCGTCATCCGCGATTTGAAGGCGCAGGGCGCGCGCATCGACGTATGGGGCGTTGGAACAAGGCTTATTACATCGGACGATCACCCGGCGCTAGGCGGCGTATACAAGATGTCCGCGGAGCTTATAGACGGCAAGCTTATCCCCAAGATCAAGCGCAGCGACAACCCCGCAAAGGTGACGAACCCCGGCTATAAAAAGGTGTACCGCCTGTACCGCAGCAAAAACGGCAAGGCGATCGCGGACCTCATTACGCTCAATGAAGAAATGATCGATACGGGAAAGCCGCTTCGCATATTCGATCCGGAGCAGACATGGAAGAGCATGGTAGTCACCGATTTTACAGCGCGTGAGCTGTTGGTGCCGATATTTATAGACGGGGAGCTCGTGTATGATCTTCCCAATATCCATGCCATACAGGAATACGCGAAAAATGAGCTTGCGACCATGTGGGAGGAATACAAGCGCTTACTGAATCCGCATGCGTACAAGGTAGACCTTTCCGATCAATTGTACGATATGAAACAGCGCCTCCTGCGGGAGCATGCAAACACATGAAGAGGCTTGCCGCATTATTATTGCTGCTGCTGTTCCTGCCTGGCTGCATCCGGCAGCAGCCGGTGCTCTCCGGCGCGCCGACGCCCGTGCCCACGCCAACGCCCGCACCTTCCGCTGTGACGAGCGTGGACCGTGTGATTTGGCAGACGGACGCGCTTGGCGCGACCATTTATGATGAAGCGCGGCATTTTGAACGCTATCTTGCGTTTCAAAAAATACGCGTGTTTGAATACGAGGGCAGTACGCTCATGGAGGGCATTTGTGAAAACGCCTATCCGGAAGCGCTCTCCGGCAGCTATGAGATCGTATTTCAAGACAAGGACGATGTTGAGGTCGCGCGTGCAAAGGTGCTCATCCGTGGGGAAGAGGACGTATTTGCCCCGGGAAAAAACACCATATACGCCGCGATTGATACGGACATGAACATTCTGATGATGCAATTTACCCTGGAATCAACAAGGCCCGTTGTGCCAAAGGCGGCATAAGGGGCATCTATTCCCATCACTGCGTGGAGGTATCATATGCAAAAAAAAGAAGCAAGCGTACTATATACACGGCTGCTTGAAAGCCTTACCCTGCGCCCGGAACTCTATCAGGCACAGTTTTCCAAAAAGGCCCTCAAGGAACTGCTGCAAGCGTGCGGCTTCCGCGCAAGCCTCAGTGCGTTTCTTGCGAATGATACGTTCAACAGCCGCGACGTGCTCTCGCTCTGCCAGCCGGTGATGGAGCGACTGTACCCCGAACAGCCGGGGGACTGGCTTTTTTTGATTTACCATGCGCTTGTGGAGGAACTGTTTCCTTCCGGAGAAAAGGAAACGCTTCCGTCTTCCTTCCGGCGCGCAAGCCTGTTTTTTTTAATGACCTACCGCCTGCTTCTTGAAGAAGAACGGCAGG
>JAEYLA010000169.1 GCA_023461495.1 Bacillota bacterium
GCTTTGCCTTGCCCCTATAGAACTTGGTTGAACCGGAGGTTCAAATACTCCCGAATCAGCGCAACGCACTTTTCCCGGCCCAATGCGTGGCTGTTGAGGCACAGGTCGTAATTGTACGCGTTGTTCCATTCCTGTCCGGTAAAATACCGGTAATAGGCGGCGCGGCGTTTGTCGGTGAGGTCCACAAGCTGCGCCGCTTCCCGTTCTTCCATATCGTTGCGCTCCATGATGTTACGCACACGGACGCTGTGCGGGGCACAGATGTGCACGCGCACAGCGTTGTCAAAATCCCGCAGAATATAGTCCGCGCAACGCCCAATGATGACGCAGGACTGCTGCTTGGCAATTTCCCGTATCACCTTGGCCTGGTAGTTGAACAGGTTTTCGTTAGAGATAAAATCATCGCTGTCCGGCGGCAGCACTTTTTCGTTTTCCACGCGCTTTGCTGCGTGGATGAGCATCCGCAGGCTCGGCGTTTCATCCGCCTGGCCGAAGATGCGCTCGTGGATGCCGCTGGCGTCGGAGGCGAGGCGCAGAAGCTTCCGGTCAAGATAATCTACATGCAACGCTGCCGCAAGCTCCCTGCCGATTGCGTTGCCGCCGCTTCCATAGCCCCTGGCGATGGTGATAACAAAATGATCCATTGCTGCCCTCCTTCTTGCGTAGCGTTATGCGCCCAGGTACGCCCGGCGCACGCGGTCGTCCTTCAACAGATCGCAGGCATTTCCTTCCATAGAAATCGCGCCGGTTTCGAGTACATAGGCCCGGTCCGCGATGGAGAGCGCCATGCGCGCATTCTGCTCCACGAGAAGGATGGTGATGCCCGCTGCGTGCAGCGTTTCGATGATGGAGAAGATCTCCTTGACCAGGATGGGGGAAAGACCCATGCTTGGTTCATCCATCAAAAGAATCTTCGGGTCGGTCATCAGCGCCCGCCCGGTTGCAAGCATCTGCTGCTCGCCGCCCGAAAGGGTACCGGCAATCTGCCTGTAGCGTTCCTTCAGGCGCGGGAAGCGGGCGTAGACCTTTTCCCGGTTCTGTTCCACGCGCGCTTTGTCGTTCAGCGTGATGGCGCCCATATCCAGGTTTTCCGCCACCGTCATCTGCTGGAACACATGGCGGCCTTCGGGCACGTGCGACATGCCGAGCGTAATAATCCGGAAGGGCTCCACGGTCCTGAGGTTGTGTTCGTCATATTGGATTTCGCCGGAGGTGGCGGCCTTTAATCCGGTAATGGTATGCAGTATGGTGGTTTTGCCCGCGCCGTTCGCGCCGATCAGGGAAACGACCTCGCCGTCGTTGACGGTAATGTTGATGCCCTTAATGGCGTGTATGGCGCCGTAATGCACATGCAGATCTTTGACGCTTAGCATTCGACATCCTCCTGTTCGCCAAGATAGGCCGCAATCACGCGTTCATTTCTGGAAATTTCGGCAGGCAGGCCCTGTGCGATGGTTTCGCCGTAGTCGATGACGATGATACGTTCGCAAATCTTCATGACGAGGCTCATGTCATGTTCAATAAGGAGGATGGCGATGTTGAATTTTTCCCGCACGATCCTGATGCACTCCAACAGTTCCGCCGTTTCCGTCGGGTTCATGCCTGCCGCGGGTTCGTCGAGCAGCAGCACCTTCATATCCGTTGCAAGTGCGCGGGCGATCTCAAGCTTTCTCTGCTGGCCGTAAGGAAGGTTGGCGGCGATGTAGTGCGCCTTATCCTCCATGCGGAACACGCGCAAAAGCTCCATCGCTTTTTCTTCAATGGCCTGTTCTTCGTCCCAGAAACCCTTGGAACGGAAGATGCTGTGGAACATGCCGTATTTGAGATCCTTGGTGAAGGCGGTCAGCACGTTTTCCAATACCGTCATCTGCTTGAACAGGCGGATGTTTTGGAACGTGCGCGCAACGCCCGCGGCAACGATCTGGTGCGTCATTTTGCCGTTCATCTTCACGCCGTCGAGCCGAAAGGAGCCTTCCGTAGGCTGGTAGACGCCGGTCAGGAGGTTGAATACCGTGGTCTTACCCGCGCCGTTGGGGCCGATGAGGCCCACAAGCTCGCCCTTGTGCAATTCCAGATGAAATTCGCTTACGGCTTTCAGGCCGCCAAAGCTGATGCCGAGGTTTTTTGCTTCCAATACTGCGGGGATGTTTTTTTCCTCTACCGCCTGGCTCATGACTTCTGCACCTCCTTTTTGCTCCCGCCAAAGCGTTTTTTAAAGAATTCGGGGGCTTTTTTGAGCGCGCGCGTCAGCGAGAACTCATAGCCGCCCAAAAGGCCGATGGGACGGAAGATCATCACAAGCACGAGTACGACCGAGTACATCAGCATCCGGTATTCTGCAAACGCGCGTAGCGCTTCGGGCAGTACCGAAAGCACGATGGCGGCGATGACGGAGCCTGTGAGAGAACCCATGCCGCCGAGTACGACCATGATGACATACTCCGTGGACTTCAGGAAGGAGAAGTCGCTGTGCTGGAGTGTACCCAGGCCCCGGTGTGCAAAGATGGCGCCCGCAACACCCGCAAAGAGTGCGGAAATGGTGAAGGTGAGCACCTTAAAGAACGTGTTGTTGAGGCCCACGCAGCTTGAGGCAATGTCATCCTCGCGGATGGCGATGATAGCACGGCCATACTTGCTGCGCACAAACGAGAACATGATGGCGACCGCAGCGGCCATGACCCAGAACAGCACGTAGATGTTGTTCATGCTGGGAATGCCGATGAGCGCCTGCCCGGCCTGCCCTTGCGCAAGCCCCTTGCCGCCCGCAAACTTGAGGTTCTGGATGATTACGCGGATGATCTCGCCAAAGCCCAGCGTAATGATTGCAAGATAGTCGCCTCTTAGACGCAGTGCCGGGATGCCGACGACAAGGCCGAAGAGTGCGGCGACAATACCGCCTGCGACCATGCACACTAAAAACTGAAGGATGGCGGGCGTACCCTGCCCCACGAACACATTGGCATTGGTAAGCGCTTTTGCCAAGAGGGCGCTTGTGTACGCGCCCACCGCCATGAACCCGGCGTGGCCTAACGCAATCTGCCCGAGGAAGCCGGTTGCAAGGTTCAAAGAGGTAACGAGTATGATCGCATAGAAACACTGCACAATAATGCCGCGCACGTAGCTGTCGACAATTCCGGCTTCATTGATTGCAATCAGAGCAATAAAGAGTACAAGCAACCCCGCAAAATTAATGAGAGTGCCCTTGGCTTTTTCTTTCCTGTTCGTCATACTCGGCACCCTACACTTTCTCGCCGACGTTTTTGCCCAGGATGCCGGCGGGCTTTACGAGCAGCACGAGGATGAGGATGATGAACACAATCGCATCGGAGAATGCCGAGGTGATAATGCCGCCTGTCAAGGCACCCATGTAGGCTTTTGCAAGGCTTTCCACCATGCCGATGACAAGGCCGCCGATCATGGCGCCCGGGACGATGCCGATGCCGCCCAATACCGCCGCTACGAACGCCTTGAGGCCCAGCATGGAGCCCATGGTAGTCGTTACCTGGCTGTACTGCGCCACATACATAAGTGCGGCGACAGCGGCAAGGCCCGAACCAATTGCAAATGTAATGGTAATGGTGCGGTTGACGTTGACGCCCATGAGGATGGCCGCCTGTTTATCCTCCGATACCGCACGCATGGATTTGCCCATTTTGGTTTGTTTGACAAACACCTGTAGCGCAAACATGACCGCAAGGCCCAGCGCAATGGTCAACAGCGTGTTGCCGCTGATGTTGCCAAGGTTGGGCAGATTGAAGATTGTCTTTACCTGCTTTGGCGAAGCGCCAAACAGTGTTTGCGCGAGGTTTTCCAGGAATAGGCTCATTGCGATGGCTGTAATGAGCGTGGACATTTTTGTGCCCTTTTTGCGCACCGGACTGTAGGCGAGCTTTTCCACCAATACGCCTACAATTGCGCACACCACGACCGCGATGAGCACGGCAAGCCACGGGGGCATGCCAAAAGAGACCATTACCGGTACGGTAAAAAACAGGGTATACCCGCCAACCATGATAAAATCGCCGTGTGCGAAATTGATCAGGCGGATGATGCCATACACCATGGTATACCCGAGCGCAATGAGCGCGTACACGCTGCCAACGCGCAGGCCATTGATCAGATGCTGGAAGAATACTTCCATACGCACAACTCCTCTCCAACGTTCTCTCCTGTTTATGGGGAAAAAGGTGTCTCGATATCCGGGGCAGGAAGGACCGCGCCGCAATAACGTCCGCCGCCCGGCGTCGCGCCCTCCGTTTGCAGCCACCAGCCGCAGCGGGTGAAATCAGGGAAATATGCCAATACATTTAGCACGGCCGGAAAGGGAGTGCCTTTCCGGCCGGCTGTTACAGGCAGAGCCGCCTGTGATCCGTGAATTGAAGACTAGCCGATGTATTTATAGAAGGTGGGGGTGCCGTCTTTGAACTCAATAACAGCGCACTTCTTGGCCGGGGTGTTGGTGTCATCCAGCGTAAAGGAACCGGTGACGCCTTCAAAGCTCATGCCGGTCATCGCTGCAATGATGGCCGCGGTATCATCGGAACCCGCACGGTCGATGGAATCGGCCAGCATGTACACTGCGTCATACGCAAGGGCGGCGAGGGCGTTGAGGCTCTCCGCACCGAACTTGTCAGAATAACCCTTTACGAAGTTCTGCACGAGATCGGACGGATCGTCGGGTGCGTAGTGGTTGGTGAAGAAGCACTTGTTGTAGAGGGTCTTGTCTTCTACCATGGTGCCGTTGGTGCCATCCCAGCCGTCAGCGCCAACAAAGTAGCCCTGGTAGCCAAGCTGACGTGCCTGCGGTACGATGTAGGGCCCGATAGAACTGTAGTAGTAAGGGGCAAAGACCAGCTCTGCGCCGGAAGCGGCAATGTTGGTCAGCTGCGCGGTGTAGTCGGTATCGTCAACACCGGAGGAGCTTTCGGTTGCCACAATTTCAAGGCCCTGAGCGGGAGCGGCTGCTTTGAAAGCTTCATAAAGGCCCGCGGAGTAGGTATCGCCGGCAGCATAGAGCACGGCTACCTTGGTTACGCCGAGGTCTTTTGCAACTTTGGCTGCAACTTCGCCCTGGTAGGAATCGCGGAAGCAGGCGCGGAACACGGTGGGGAGACCTTCGGTGACGGTGTCGGCCGTTGCGGTCGGCGTCAAGAGCAGCATGCCTTCCTGATTGGCAAGGGTGCCAAGGCCAGCGGTAACGCCGGAGGTAACAGAGCCGAGGATGGCAGAAACGCCGTCGGATACGAGCTTGTTGAACGCGTTTGCGCCTTCGGTAGAGTCGCCCTTATCGTCCATGTAAGCAACGACTTCGAGGGGACGGCCGCCAAGCACGCCGCCCTTGGCGTTGATCTCTTCCACGGCCATCTTAATGCCGTTGGTGACCGCTTCGCCATATGCTGCGAGGTTGCCGGTGTTGGGCGAGATTGCGCCGATCTTTACCGGCTCGCTCGAAGCGGGGGCATCGGGCGCATCGGTTGCCGCCGGGGCTTCCGTTGCTGAGGGGGCTACCGTTGCCGCCGGGGTCTCGGCGGGAGCCGCGCAAGCGAACGCGGACACCGCCATCAGGGCTACGAGCAGCATTGCAAGCAATTTCTTCATGTGATTGTCCCTCCTAATAAATTCTATATCTCCAAACGGCGCAAGCGTTCGCGGCCGGTGGAACCTGAGAGGAAGGGGAGCTCCAGAAAGGGATGCTTTGAAATCTATTCAAAAGAAAAACATGTTGGAATTATACTCCCACTGGCAGAGATTCGTCAATAGAAAATGAAGGATATATAACTCAAAAATGCAACATTAGATATAATATATTTTTATATGCACAGTATTTGTTAGGGATATGGGGAATCTGTGCATATTATTTCAAAACGCTTCTTTTTTTGTGCCATTTTTCGTGACAGAACATGAAGCAAAGTGTTAAAAAAATTGCAATTTAAGATGCAAAAATATGCCCATACTATACATAGCTATTGAAAAAATGTTGAGCGGAGGTGGAAAAATATTATTCAGCTTACGCATGTATCGGTCAGCGCGCCTTCCGGAACGGTATTTTTGCGCATTCTTGATGCGCTGCTGCCGGATAAATTTCACAAAGAGAGAACGCCGATCCTAAAGGATATTACGCTTTGGCTGGGCAGGGGCGAGACGTTTGCCGTGCTCGGAGAACAGGGTGCCGGCAAAACAACGCTTTTGCGCTTGATGGCGGGCATGCTGCTTCCCGAGCGGGGAACGTATACGGTAACAGGCAGGGTGGCGGCCGCCATTGGTACAGACGGATTGATTGCAACGGAAACGGGCGCGGGCAACGCACGCCTGGCGTGCGCGAAGGAACGTCTGGGCGCGGAAGAGACAGCGCGCCGCGTGGAGACTGTGCGCGCCTTCAGCGGGTTGGGCGGGCAGTTTTTGCAACAGGTTGCGGGGTACGCGCCTGCGGCGCGCGCACGGCTTGCGCTTTCCCTGGCGCTTTGCGCAAAGCCCCATGTGTTGCTGCTCTCCGGTGTTCTCGAGGAATGTGATCTTCCGTTTACGCATGCGTGCGTACTGCGGCTGCGGCAGATGCAACGGGAGGGCATGACGCTGCTGCTCGAAAGCGGGGATGCATCCCTGCTGCGCCGCTTATGCGAAAGCGCGCTGTGGCTCGAGCGTGGAGAATTGAAGAGGGTCGGTCCGCTCGAAAGCGTATATGCGGCGTTCTCAAAAACCCGTAATGTGGCGGCAACGCTGTATCCCGCGGAGGGAAAGCGCATGATCGAACAGGCGAAGGTTGCGTTTTCTTCCCCGCTGTCGCCGGATACTGTAGAGCTGTTCCCAAAGTCTTCGGAGGTAGCGTCCTGGCCCTTGGCGGCACAGGATACCCTTAAGGAGCTCGAAGGCTACTGCGCGCGCCTCGATGAGCAGCTGACGGCGTATGCAAAAGCCAACCTTGCGTTTGAAAAGGAAAATGCAAGGCAGGAAGATTTGCTCGGGCAATATGAGGCGCGGCTGCAGGAGGCGGATAATATGCTTTCGCGCATGATGGAGGCGCTGAAAGATACCGCAAGCGTGATGCACCGGCAGTTTTTAGAGCTGCAGCGCGGTACGGGGAAAAAAGGATGGTGGGGAAATAAGAAAAAAGGGGATATGCGTTGAAGGGTATTCTCCCGCAAAAAAACAGATCCGGCGTTTTGATTGCGCTCCG
>JAEYLA010000170.1 GCA_023461495.1 Bacillota bacterium
AAGGAAGCCGACTCCGTTGGCGGCGTTGTGGAATGCGGCGTGCTTGGCCTTAGCGCTGGCGCTTTGGGCCACGGCATGTTCGGCGGGATTGAGAGCAGGCTTGCGCCGGTGCTCTTCGGCATCCCCGCCGTAAAGGGCGTGGAATTTGGCCTTGGGTTTGGGGCCGCCGCCCTGAAGGGATCTCAGAACAACGATCCTTATATGGTGGCGGACGGGCATGTTTTGCCGCGCTCCAACAACCACGGCGGCGTGTTGGGCGGTATCTCATCCGGCATGCCGCTCCTGTTCCGGGTGGCGTTCAAGCCCACCCCCTCCATTGGAAAGCCGCAGCAAAGCGCGGATATGGATAGCCGCTCTATGGTAGAGCTTGTAATCAGTGGGCGGCACGATCCCTGTATTGTTCCGCGCGCGGTGCCGGTGGTGGAAGCCGCCGCCGCCTGCGCGCTGCTTGATATGATGCTGTAAATGCTGTAATTTCACTTTTGATATAAGGAGCATTTTGAAGATGGATCTTAACGAAATCAGAGCCCGGATCGACGAGGTGGACGACAGCCTGATCAACCTGTTCCGGGAACGCATGGAGCTTTCCCGGGAGGTGGCGCTCTACAAGGAACAGCACGATCTCCCCATCCTCAACAAAGCGCGCGAGCGCGAGGTGATGCTGCGTGTTTCCCGCCTGGCGGGAGACGAAATGGGCGCATACGCGCGGCTTCTGTTTTCAAGCCTGTTTGAAATGAGCCGGTCCTACCAACAGCGGCTGATGACAAAGGGCGGCGCGTTCACAAAGATGCTGCAGGCAGCGCAGATGCCGGTGGACGCCACATTCCCCGTTTCCGGCGTTGTCGCCTGCCAGGGCGTGGAGGGCGCATACTCCCAGCTTGCGTGCGACAAGCTCTTCTCCGCATCCGACATCATGTATTTCCGCACGTTTGAAGGGGTCTTCCAGGCCGTGCAGAGCGGGCTGTGCGAGTATGGCGTGCTGCCCATTGAAAACAGTTCCTCCGGCTCCGTCAACGGCGTATATGATCTGTTGCACAGGTTTGAATTCTCCATCGTGCGCAGCGTCAGGCTGCATGTGAACCATTTCCTCATGGCAAAGCCCGGCACCAAGCTTTCGGACATCAGGGAAATTTGCTCGCACGAGTACGCGCTCGACCAGTGCAGCAACCTCTTTGACCAGTTCCCGGGCGTGAAGGTGACGGCTGTAAAGAATACCGCCATCGCCGCGCAGACGGTGGCGCAATCCGACAGGGCCGACCTTGCGTGCATTTCCTCGCCCGACTGCGCAAAGCTCTACAACCTTTCCATCCTCAAAGAGGGCGTACAGAACAACGCAAACAATTACACCCGGTTTATCTGCATCAAACGTGCTCCGGCGATCTATCCCGGCGCCAATAAAATCAGTCTCATGCTTTCTGTGCCGCACAAACCCGGCTCGCTCTACAGCATGATTTCAAAATTCTCCGTGCTCGGGCTCAACCTCACAAAGCTTGAAAGCCGCCCCATCTGGAGCAGCGCATTTGAGTTTTTATTCTATCTCGATCTCGAGGCTTCCGTATGGACGCCCGCCGTGATGGAGCTCCTGGAGGAATTCTCACAGACCAACCCGCACTTTGCCTTTTTGGGCAGCTACAGTGAGATTTACTGATATGAAATACGGTCTCATCGGCGGCAGGCTTGCGCACAGCCACTCGCCCGCAATCCACAACATGCTTTCGGAGTACGAGTATACGCTCTATCCGCTCACACCCGACAAGCTGCCGGAGTTTTTATTGAACCGCGAGATTGGCGGTCTCAACGTGACCATCCCCTACAAGGTGGAGGTCATGAAATATTGTGCCGCCCTGACGGGCGAGGCGCAGCGCATCGGCAGCGTCAACACGCTGATCTATGACAAAAACCGCCGCATTATCGGGCACAATACGGATTATGACGGATTCTTTCACCTGGTGCAGCGCGCAGGGCTCACCCTGGCCGATCAAAAGATGGTCATTCTGGGCTCCGGCGGCACCTCGCGCACGGCATACGTTGCCGCACAGGATGCGGGCGCAAGGGAGATTGTCGTCGTCTCCCGTCAGGGAGAGTGCAACTACCAGAATATTATTGAGCACGCCGATGCGGACATCCTCGTCAATACTACGCCTGTGGGCATGTATCCGGAGCTTTTGGGCTACCCGGTATCGCTTGACCTCTTCGAGAACCTCAAGGGCGTGCTGGATGTGGTATATAATCCGCTGCGCACCCGCCTCATACTTGCGGCAAGGGAACGCGGCATCAAGGCCGAAGGCGGTCTTCCCATGCTTGTCGCCCAGGCGCACGCCGCCTCCGAGCAGTTTTCCCAGCGGCACATCCCGCGCGAGCGCATTGAGGAGATCACCGTGTTCCTGATGAAGGAGCTTTCCAACATCGTGCTTGTGGGCATGCCGGGTGCCGGCAAGACGGAAATCGGCAAAAAGCTTGCCGCGCATACCGGGCGGGCGTTCTGGGATACCGACGCCGTGGTGGAGCGCGAAGCGGGCATGTCTATCCCCAGTATTTTTGATTTGGAAGGCGAAGCCGGTTTTCGCGCACGCGAAGAAGCGGCAATTGCGGAGGCCTCCCGCGAGGGCGGGCGTATCATCGCCACCGGCGGCGGCGCGCCCATGTTCAAAGACAACAGGACGCTGCTCAAGCAGAACGGGCATATCGTCTACATTGAGCGGGCGCTTGGGCTTCTTCCCACGAACGGCAGACCGCTCTCAAAGAACCTCACCGCCATGTACGAAAAGCGCGTGCCCGTGTACCGCTCGTTTGCCGATACGGTGGTTGAGAATTCCGGCACCGTGGCGGACGCGGTGGCCGCCATCCTGCAATCATTTTAAAAAGGGGCACAGAACCAATGCCGCCGTCTTTTGTTGTATTGTCCCTGCCCTTTGGGGAAGGAGGCATCCATCCCTTTGTGTTTCTTGATGAAGATTCCATGCTGCTTGCCGATTGCGGCTATCCGGGCGCATTCCCTGCGCTTCAGGCCGCATTTTCCGCGGCAGGGCTTATGATGGACCGCCTGACGCATCTGTTTTTGACCCACCACGATCACGACCATATGGGGACAGCCGCCGAATGCAAGCGGCGGTTCCCGCACATCCAGATTGTGACCCATACGCTCGAAGCGCCGTATGTAGACGGCACGGAGGAGCCGCTGCGCCTAAAACAGGCGAAAGCCCTCCAGCAAACGCTGCCGAAGGATCAACAGGCAAACGGCCTTGCGTTTATGGACTATCTGCGCACAGTGGAGCCTGTAACCCCCGACGCCCTCGTAAAGGACGGGGATATTTTGCCCGTCTGCGGCGGTATTCAAGTGCTGCATACACCCGGGCATACCGCAGGGCACAGCGCACTTTTGTCTAGTACCCTTGGCGTGATTGCCGCAGGGGACGCAGCCGTGATCGAAAACGGCGCGCTGATCACCGCCAATCCGGAATTTGCACAAAGCTTGCCGCAGGCCGAGGCCTCGCTTGCCCTCCTGCTGCATACATATGCCTGTATTCCCATGATCGCCTGCTGCCACGGCGGCCTATGGACAAGGCGACAACAAAACTGAGGCAACGGCAGGCAAAAAGAACCGCTGAACCTTCTATTTTATCAGCGGAGTTGCTGCAGTACCCACCGCATGATACAATCACTCAGGTATCATCATTTTTTTGCTGCGAACTGTCGGAAAGGAGCAGACTGTGCTTCGGCCAAAGATGGATCTGAACGCGCGTTTTTTTATTTTGCAGGCGGTGATGGCCGCCATTTGTTGTGTTGGCGCAAGTTTTATCTCCCCCGTGCTGATGCGCTTTCAATATGGGCCGATGGAGATCGGCCAGGCATTGACACTTGCGGCGCTTGCCAATATGTCCGCCAAGCCCTTGTGGGGCTATCTGCACGATAAGTATTCGTACTCCCGCCAGACCGTCCTTGCAGTGATCGCCGCGGGGTGTCTTTTTTTTACGCTGCTTGTATGCTCGGAGGGCAGGAAGTTCCTTGCGCAGCTTGGCATCATCGGCATCTCCATGACCATTTCCTCCATGGTCAGCTTTGTGGATTCCTGGGCCATGCGCCTCATGAGCGAGGGATATGACCTCAACTACGGCATCACGCGCAGCGGCGGCTCAATGATGTTCGCGTTTGTCGCCGCGGGTTTCGGATTTGTGATGGATCATTTTGGCGCAAAGCCCGGCATCGGCATCCTTGCGCTTTCGTATCTTGTGATGGTGCTCACCGCGCGCGGCATTCCAAACCCGCAGCGCAAGCTCAAGGACGCGCCGGAACGAAAGATTAAGGACGGCGTCCGCTATCTGTTTTCCAACCGCTCCTATGTGGCGCTGGTGCTGACGTACTTTTTCGGCATCATCTGTATCTGTGCGTCGGACGGCTTCCTTGCGCTGCGCATTGCGGAGCTCGGCGGCACGGACGCGCACATTGGCCTGGGAATGTTTGTACAGGCGATGTCCGAAATTCCCATGATGCTGCTCTACCGCCGTCTCAAAACGAAATGGGCTCTACCGCCGCACCTGCTTGTCGCGGCCTCGTTCGTGTTCTACTTTATCAAATGCGCGCTTCTCGGCATTGCTCCAAGCTATCAGGCGGCAATCCTGATTACGACGCTCAACAGCGTGTCCTTTGCCCTGTTTGTCATGGCGATTGTGGACTACATCCTGCTGTACGTGGATGCAAGCTATCTCTCCACCTCCTACCTGATTTTTAGCGCCTTGGGTTCAGGCCTGGGCGCAGCGTTTGGCAATTATATCGACGGCGCAATCGCGCAGGCGGCAGGTGTTGGCAATATGATGCTCCTCGTAAGCGTTACGGCGCTTCTTGCGGCCGCAATCGTAGGCTTCGGTGGCAGGCCGCAGGCATCCGGGCGTGCCGGAACGGATATAACTTCTTAGAGAAAAACAGGCGGATCACCGCCTGTTAGAGTGTCGACACCCCCCCCTAGGGGGTGGAGGGATTCGCAAATCCCCCACTTTCAATCCGATTTGACGACATGTGCGTCAAATCGGGGGAAAAAATGCCGCCATTAGCGGCATTTTAACCCGCAGAAGACCCATCGGTAAAGTCCGCAGGACTTTGTCGATGGCCTGACAGGCGGCTATCCGCCTGTTTTCAGAGTATCGGCAAACCTTTTCAGGGGCTTCGCCCCCGAACCCCCACCCAAGAGACATGTCCCTTGGGAATCCCTAACGCCTGGAATGCTCTATTTGTGCGTTTCAAACATGTCCGTCAATTCCGGTAGCGGAAAGCCGCCGCCTTTCCTCGCTGTCCCCCCTAAAAAAACAAACATCCCAAAACGGCAGCAGGCAATGCCGCCGTTTTGGGATGAACGCATCGAAAAGAGATTAATCGCTCAGGCCGGTCTCAATGAGGTTGACGAGGGTATCCACGGCTTCCACTTCGTCTTCGCCAATAGCGCCGATCTCCACCTCCGTGCCCTTTGCAAGGCCGAGGGAAAGCACGAATACGATGGATTTGACGTTCGCTTCCTTGTTGTTGTCCATGCGTTTAAGCGTGATGCGGGATTTAAACTTTCCTGCCACCGCAACAAACTCGGCAGCCGGACGGGCGT